>DASPQQ010000267.1:0-2254 GCA_035624885.1 Bryobacteraceae bacterium
CGATCAGAATTCTGTTTCCCAACATGTCCACTCGCTGAAAGTAGTGAGCTTCCCGGGCGTTTTTCTCAGACAGACACCGCAACAGTCTCGAAGTCCGGCCTTCCCAGCAGAAACCCCTGCAGCTCGTCGCAGCCAAGGCGCCGCAACAGGTCGAGTTGCGCCGGGGTCTCCACTCCCTCCGCGATGACGCGAATCCCGAGGGCATGGGCAAGGTCTATCAGGCACCTCAGGACCGCCTCGCCGCTTTCCTTCTGTCCCGTTTCGGTAATGAAACTGCGGTCGATCTTGATCACGTCGATCGGCAGGTTCTGCAGATAGCCGAGCGACGAGTAGCCGGTGCCGAAATCGTCCAGTGCGATGCTCACCCCGAGGCTCTTGAGCTGGCGCAGCTTGCGCGCGGAATCGTCCAGATCGGCGATGAAGACGGTTTCCGTCAACTCGAGCTCGAGAAGGTGCGGCGCGAGCCCGGATTCCCGCACCGTAGCCGCCACCAGCGCGACAAACTCGGGATCGGCAAACTGGCGCGCCGAGACGTTGACCGCCACTCCCACGCCCGCCCGTTCGCCATACTGCCAGGCGGCAGCCGTCCTGCAGGCTTCCTCGAGCACCCAGGTGCCGATCGGAACAATCAGACCGTTCTCTTCGGCGAGTGGAATGAAGTTCGCCGGCGGCACAGGTTCCCGCTCGCACGGATACCAGCGGATGAGCGCTTCATAACGGGTGGGACTCGCTCCACCGAGCGCAAACTGCGGCTGGTATTGCAGCCGGAATTCGCCGTTAACGAGCGCGCGCCGCAGGCAGCTTTCCATCGAGAGCCGCTCGCGGGTTTCCTCGGCGAACTTCCCGGAGAAGAAGGTTACCTGGCCGCGGCCCCTGCGTCTCGCCTGCTGCGCCGCCGCCGCCGCGTTGCGCAGAAGCACTTCGGCATCGTTGGCATCGCCGGGGAAAAGACTGATCCCGAGGGTCGCGCCGATGAAGATCTCGCGCCCTTCGAGCGTGAACGGCGCTTCGAGGCAATCGAGCAGCTTTTGCCCGAGCCGCTGCGCCTGGTTCCGGTTCGAGAAACCGCAGGCCACCAGCGCAAACTCATCGCCGCCGGTGCGCGCCAGCGTGTCGGTCTCGCGCGTGATGCGGCGCAGCCGCCTCGCGGCCTCGCACAGCAGCTGATCGCCCGCCGCGTGCCCGAACGAATCGTTGACCAGCTTGAAGTGATCGATGTCGATGAAAAACACGGCCAGCGAATCGAGCGTTTCCTTCTGGCGTTCCATGGCTTCGGCCAGTTCCGTCATGAGCAGGCGGCGGTTGGGCAGATCGGTGAGCTGATCGTGCAGGGCCTGGTGCCGCAGCGATGCCTCATACTGCTTCCACTCGGTGACATCTTCCGCCACGCCCCCCAGACGCACGATCCGTCCGATGTCGTCGCGGATGGGGAACACGCGGTCGCGGATCCAGCGCACCGCGCCATCCGGCTGCACGATCCGGTATTCGTTGTCGGCGATCTCGCCGGCAAGCCGGCGCAGATACGCGCTCTCCACGGAGACGCGGTCGTCGGGATGAACCGCCTCCAGCCACGAGCGCGGATCGCTGTGGAGCGATTCGCGGCTGCGCTTCCAGATCTGCTCGTAGGCGGGGCTGACGAAAAGAAGCTCGGAAGTGGCCATGTCCATCAGCCACAGCACTTCCCGGATGCTGGCCGCGAACTGGCCCAGGTTCTCTTCGCTCTTGCGCAGCTGTTCCTCGATCTGCCTGCGCGCTGTCAGGTCGAGCACGAATCCGATCGCGGTGTTTCGTTCGGGATCGGGCGACGCCAGACCCATCAGCGTGTACAGCAGGCTGCCGTCCTTGCGCCGGAACGCCACTTCCACCCGGTCGGCGCGGCCTGTGGCTTTCAGTTGCGCGACCACGTCCCGCGCGATCTGTTCATAACCGGGCGCGAGCATCTCGTCCCACCGGAGCAGGCCGGATTCGACTTCTTCGCGGGAATACCCCGACATTGCGAGAGACGTTGCATTGGCTTCGAGAATCCGGCCTGTCAACTCGACGGAGACGATCCCGATCAGATCCGATTCCACCAGTTTGCTGAACCGGGACTCGCTTCTGGCGAGCGCCGCCCGCGATTCCGCCTCGCTGGTAACGTCCTGCGCCACGCCGGCAAGGCGGGTCGGATTGCCTTGTTCGTCGAGCACCGGAAACCCGCGGCTGCGGATGAAACGAATCGTCCCGTCGCCGCGCACGATCCGGTACTCATTGGAGA
>DASPQQ010000268.1:0-2710 GCA_035624885.1 Bryobacteraceae bacterium
CTCCAGCAGTGCTGCCTCTGCTTCACCGGCCGTCTGCAAGAGTCCCTCGTAACCGACAGTGGAGTAAACAGAAATGCAGCGAATGGAAACCGGGTTCTTTGCCCGTGTCTCACCCAGGGGTTCGGTCCATTGAAACCCAAAGCGAACCCACCACGCGCTCACTAAACTGGAATTCAGTGCACCACATCAGCTCCACCGCCCTCGAATGGGACCAGATCCGCGCCCTCCTCGCCCGCTACATCGGCTCTCCGCTCGGCCACGCCGAACTTGAAACCGTCGCTCCTTCCGCCGATCGTCCGCGCATCGAAGCCATCCTCGCCGAAACCGGTGAAGCCATTGCCTACGCCCGCGCCGCCAACACCGGCGCCGCCCTCCCCATCCGCCTCACCCAGCTCCCCGACGTCACCATCTCCCTCCAGAAGCTCCACATCGAAGGCGCCGCTCTCGAACCGCGCGAAATCTTCGACCTCATCGCCTTCCTCGATCGAGCTGCTGACGCCGGTTCCAACATCAACGCCGCCGCTGCTCGCTTCCCCCTGCTTGCCGCCCGCGCTTCGGGCATCGGCGACTTCCGCCCGCTCCTCAAGGAAATCGACGGCAAAATCCAGGGCGACGGCACCGTCCTCGATTCCGCCAGCCCGCACCTCCACCGCGTCCGCCGCGATATCGAGAAGCAGAAGCGCGCCATCCAGGAATCGCTCGAACGCTTCCTCCGCGCCAACCGCGGCGAAGGCGTCCTGCAGGACGAATACGTCACCGTCCGCAACGACCGTTTCGTCGTCCCCGTCCTCGCCGGCCAGCGCCGCAAAATCCCCGGCGTCATCCACGGCGCCAGCAACACCGGCCAGACCCTTTTCCTCGAACCGCTCGACACCATCGACCTCAACAACGAACTCGTCCGCCTCCAGGAAGACGAAGCGCGCGAAGTCCTCCGCATCCTGCGCGAAATCACCAGTCGCCTGCGCGAGCACTACGAAGCCATCCGCGCCGCCACCGCCGTCATGGCCGCCTTCGATCTCCTCTTCGCCAAAGCCCGCTTCGCCATCGATTTCGATTGCGTCATCCCCACCTTCGCCGATCGTCTGCGCCTCCAGAACGCGCGCCACCCGCTCCTCATCGACGTTCTCCGCAAATCGAAAAAACGCGTCGTCCCGTTCAACCTCACGCTGGGTGATCAAGGCGCCGGTGACTGCCGCACACTCCTCATCAGCGGCCCCAACACCGGCGGCAAAACCGTCACTCTGAAAACCGTCGGCGTCATCGCGCTCATGGCCCAGGCCGGACTCCCCGTCCCATGCAGCGCCGCCGAACTCCCGCTCTTCGAACAGATCCTCGCCGATATCGGCGACAACCAGTCCATCGAGCAGAACCTCAGCACTTTCTCCGCTCATGTGGCCCAGCTTCGCGAAATGGCTCTCGACGTCACGCCCGATTCGCTCGTGCTCCTCGATGAAATCGGCTCCGCGACAGATCCCGAAGAGGGCGGGGCACTCGGCGTCGCGCTCGTCGATCATTTCCGCGCCGCCGGCGCATACACGCTCGCCTCCACGCACCTCACCGCGCTTAAAATCTACGGCGCGAATACGAAGACGGTAGTCAATGCGTCGATGGGTTTCGACGAGCACTCGCTCGAACCCACCTATCAGCTCCGCATCGGCCTGCCCGGCAAATCCGCCGGACTCGATATCGCCCAGCGCCTCGGCATGCCGGAAGACATCATGAAGCGAGCCCGCGCTTCACTCTCCCGCCAGGAAATCGAACTCTCCGAACTCATCTCCGCGCTTCACAAACGTATGGAAGAAAGCGCGGAACTCAAATCCATGCTCGCAAGCGAACGCCACGCACTTGTCGAACGCGAGAAGCAGCTCGTAGCCGAGGCCGAACGCCGCGAAGCCGCGAAAATGCGCGAATTCGAAGCCCGCTACGAGGAGATGCAGCGCCGCTGGGAAGAGCGCTCCGATGCCACGCTGGCAAAAATCGAGGAATCCGCCGAGAAACGCAAAGCCGCGGACCTGGCCCATCGCGACACCGCCCGGGTCAGGCGGGAAATGCGCGAAGACTGGGAAAGCTTCGTCCCGCGCGAAGCGTGCACCCTCAAAATCGAAGAAGGCTCGCGAGTAAGACTCAAAGGCATCCGCGAACCCGCCCGAGTCAAACGCATCCTCTCTGACGGCCGTTACGAAGTGGAAGCCGGCTTCATGAAGATGCAGGTGGAAGCCGGAGACGTGGAAGAAGTCCTGCCGGACGCTCCGTCTTCCGCCAGGCTCCCGAAGAACGTGACCTTCCGCCCCGGCCCCACAGTCACGCCGTCGGTGCAGGAAATCAACGTGATCGGCCAGCGAGCCGACGAAGCCGTCGAACGCGTCGAGCGATTTCTCGACAACGCAGTCATGGCCACAGTAGCCAGAGTCCGCATCGTCCACGGCCACGGCATGGGCATCCTGAAGCGAGCCATCCAGGACTCCCTGAAGCAAAACCCCAACGTCGAAAAATTCTACCCGGCCTCCCAATACGAAGGAGGAGCCGGAGCCACCATAGTCGAACTAAAGGAATAGCTCGCTGGGGATGCGGCTTTAGAGACTGTGTGAGAACTGCACTCAGGGCCTTTGCTCCTGAGTAGCCGCTGAGGAAAACCGGGACAGACTCCTTTTTCGCGTTACAAAACTTCTGCGTGAGAGCCGGGACGGCGCGAAAAAGGTTGTCTGTACCG
>DASPQQ010000269.1:0-8180 GCA_035624885.1 Bryobacteraceae bacterium
CTGACTTTGATCACATCGGCGGGAATCAGAGGGGCGAGAGCCTTCGAGACATCGAGCGAGACCTCGAAAGTCCGCAGATCGCGGTTGTTCACGCCAATGATGCGCGCGCCGGAACGCCGCGCTCTTTCGAGTTCCGCCGCATCGTGCACCTCCACCAGCGCATCCATCCCCAGCGATTCGGCCAGCTCGCGGAAGCTCCGCAACTGCGCCTCGTCCAGAATCGCGACAATCAGCAGAATGGCATCCGCCCCGGCCGCCGCGGCTTCATAGACGTGGTAGTCGGCGATGGTGAAATCCTTGCGGATCACCGGCAGGCTGCAGGCCGCGCGCGCCGTCCGCAGGTCTTCCATGGCCCCCCGGAAGAAATCCCGGTCCGTCAGCACCGACAGCGCCGCCGCCCCTCCCTTTTCGTATTGCCGCGCCAGATCCGCCGGGCGGAAGTCCTCGATCAGGACTCCGCGGCTCGGCGAAGCCTTCTTGATTTCCGCGATAATCGCCGGTGATTTGGCCCGCAAAGCCGCCGCAAAGCCGCGGTGCCGCGCGCGGTTGGCTTCCGCCTCGGCCCGCAGTTCAGCGATGGGTACGGTGGCCTCGCGCAGCTCTTCCCGCTTGCGCGCCACGATGCGATTCAGGATCAAATTTCATGTTAGCCGAACAGGGCTTTTAGCTGAACAAATCAAGCAGGTCGGCGAACTTCTCGACAACCCGCAGCCGCCCGCTGGGCGACGGCCGCACCTCTTCCCGCTCCAGCGTCCAGGTTCGCTCATGCGGGATCCACACCGCGTTCATCCCGGCTGCAAGCGACGGATTGATATCCGACTTCGGGCTGTTCCCGATCATCCAGGTCCATTCCAGATTGAAGCCGCGGATGTCGGCGAGGCGCAGGTAAGCGTCCCGGTTCTTCTCCTTGACGATCTCGCAGTGCAGGAAAAAAGGCGCGAGACCCGAGCGCTCGATCTTGGTGGCCTGTTCTTTCGGGTCGCCCTTGGTAAACAACGTCAATTCATGCTTTTCCGCGAGATAAGGTAAAGTTTCCGCTACGCCTTCGCGCAGCTCGATTTCCCGGTCCAGAATGTCGTGCGCGAGCGCCGTCACACGCTTCAGATCGTGCTCCTCGACGGCCCGTTCGGCCAGATGCAGGAAGCACTGGCTGAGATTGCGCCCGAAGTTGATCGACCCATAGCCGTGGATCTTGTTGTTCTCGATCTCGATCTCATCGAGAACCGCGCGGATCTCGTCCGGGCTGAGCCTCGAGTGGTTCAGATAGGCGCAGAACTGGTCGAACGCCTCTTCGAAGTAGATATTGTTCTCCCAGAGCGTATCGTCGGCGTCGAAGATCAGATGCTGGCGTTCCACTTGAACACCAGTTTATCGGGCGGGAAGCACAACCACGTCGTCCGGCCCGGCGCCCGCCACCGCCCGCCACGGGATGGATTGATCGAAAGTCACGAGTCTGCCTTCGTTGGCGATGGCGAGTCCGAGCAGATAAATGTCGGTCAAATGCCTCGAACTGACCAGTTCCAGATCCACCCTCCCGCCATCGAGCAGACTGATCGAATCGGTCCAAAACAGGTGGCGAGGCGCCGCCACCAGCTTTGCCAGGATTCTGCAGACCTGCCCAAATGAGAGGCCCGGCACGGGATAACCCGGCCGGCTCATGATCCGCAGGCAGCCGTTCTGCGTGATGGCCGTCGTCGCCCACCCGGACTTCTGGTTTCGCTCAAGCCACGCATGTGCCGGCAGGTGAAATTGATGGTTTGCGTCCATCAGCGCAATGAGAACGTTTACATCCAGAAGAGCGGGCTTATTCATCCTCTTCCAGCAACCGGTTTACAAGATCCACCGTCACGACAGGACCGCCCGGACGACGGGGGATCACCGGTATCCCATTGCGGTATTCCAGTTCAAAGGGCTTCGGCTGCAATGACTCCCGCAGCAGGCCCGAAATCACATTCCCTGCGGTCGTCTTTCGTTGCTGCGCGATCTGCTTGACGGTCAGAAGCAGGTCGTCGTCGATGTCGAGCGTGGTCCTCACGCCCTCAGCATATCGCATCTGATGCGTGACGCTAGAACGGCGTCTGTCGGGGAGCCAGGCGGAAGGGGATCTCCACCAGAACGTCGACATCCACCGGCTCGCCTTCCCGCGTCGCCGGATAGAACTCCCATTTGCCGAGAGCTTCCACCGCACTCGCATTCAGCCGGTCGTCGAGGCCGCGCACGATCTCCACATTCGAGACGTTGCCCTCCCTGTCGATCACGCAATAGAGCTGCACCTTGCCTTCGATGCGTTCGGCGGCAGCGGTCGCGATGTATTTGGGATCGACCTTGCGGTGCGGCGTGGGCGCCGCGATGGGCGCGAGCCCTGTCGAATGCGCGGTCTTGTCGGCGTACCACATCAGCCAGCTCCCGGAGTAGCTGGTCAGATTCGGCATCTGGATGGCCATCACATAGGTGTCGCGCCCGTTGAAGCGGGGATCGGGCGCGCCCGAAACTTTCATCGCTGCGGCGCGGGGCGTCACCGGCAGCGGCTGTTCGCCGGAGACGGGCGCGGCGCCGCGAGCCAACCGCATGGCCTGACGCGACGTGCGGCCGGAAGTGGGCGCGGCGAAGGCTTCAGCCAGCAGATCGATGCGGGTGTCTTTGTTGTTGCCGACGGAAAGATCCGGCACCGTCAGGCCGGATTTCGTGTTCGGCGCCGCCTCGACTCCCCTGAGCCGCAGTTCCGGAGCGGCCGCGAACTGAGCCGGGGTCGGCGCCGCGGGCAGAGTTGCGGCCGGGAGATCGACCGGATTCACGCCAACGATCGCGACCGACGGCGGCGGCCCGGCGGTTTCCACTTCGCGCACCGGTGCCGGCGGGACAACCGGCGCCATGAATGTCTGCTTCAGGTTGGCCGTCGCCTGAGGGGCGTCCGAGGGGAGCTCCGGTTCCGCGAGCTTCTTTGGCACCGTCATCAGCGGCGGCACGAAGCGCCGGTTGGGACTGGCCTGCGGCGCCTCCGGCGGCAACTCGACTTCCTGCGGCTTCGGCTGCGTGACCGCTGGCGCGACGAAAGTCTTCGCCGGAAGCTTCACCGATAACGCGAGCAGATTCGGCAGATCCTCGACCGGCGGGGGCGCCACTTCGGGCGCGGGCGTCCAGACGATCTGCCGCCGCGGCGGCGCTTTGGGCGGCGCGGCCACGATCTGCTGCTTCGCCACGGTTGTGATTTTCGGCGGGCGCCGCGCCGGCTTCGCAGCGGCCGGCGTCACTTTGGGCAGTTCTTCTTTGAAGCGGTACCAGAAGAGCTTCTGCTCCTTGCCTTCGATGGCCATTTTGTATTCCGAAGGGGCCCGCTCCGGCAACCGGACCGGCGACATCGACATCAGGATAAGGAATGCGCCCGCGTGCAGAACCAGCGAGATGGCGAACGAACCGGCGCGCGCGGGCATCACATATTCGCGGGTTTGTGGCCGAAGCCGTTGCCAGCCGCCCGGATCTTCATCTTTGCGGCATAATCCTTCCGCTCGATGAACTTGTCAATCACGGCGGCGATCTTCTGGAACCGGTCGAGTTCCGAGCGGCTGCGCTGCATCAGGTTCTGGAAGTCGAGATCGTCGATGGCGCGGATGAGCTGAAAGCTGACCTGCGGGTCGTCCGGGTCGAAGCGGATCTGTTCCTTGCCGAGACGGCGGATGCCTTCGAAGACCCGCGCGCGCAGCGGTTCGGGCACGGCGGTGAAATCGTCGTCCTCGAAAAAGTCGACCTCCCCGCGCAGATAATCCAGCTGGTCATCCACCGAGCGGATCAGGAAGCGGCGACGGCCGCGCGTCATCACGTCGAAACGGCCGTCGGGATAGCGGTGAATCACCTCCTCGACGAGCACGGTGCAGCCGGCGTTCACGATGCCCTCGTCCTTCGCCAGAACGATGCCGAATTCGCTTCCCGCCGCTTCCGCTTCACCCACCATGCGGCGATACCGCTCTTCAAAGATGTGCAGCGGAATGGCGCTTCCGGGGAACGCCACAAGCTGCAGCGGGAACAGCGGTAGCAGCCGGGACATGATGCTATTATTGCGTTTCCGCGTGGCCGCAGCAATCCGCATGAATTTCTTCCAGGGAAAAGTAATCATCATTACGGGAGCCTCGGAAGGCATCGGTGCGCGGCTGGCCTCCGGGCTGCGGAAGCGCGGCGCAAGGCTGGTTCTCGCCGCGCGAAATGAGGCGAAATTGCGCGCCGCGGCCGGGCCGGAAGACCTCGTTCACCCTGGCGATCTGACGCAACAGCCGGTTCGCGCGCAGCTGATCGCGAGATCGATGGAACGCTTCGGACGGATTGACGTCCTCATAAACAACGCGGGCCGCGGATCGTACTTTTCCACGCTCGAAACCCCGCTCGAAGAGGCGCGTTCCCTGTTCGAATTGAATTTTTTCGCCCCATTCGCCCTCACACAGCTGGCCGCGCCGTATTTAAAGCAGTCGCGCGGATCCGTCGTGAATGTCAGTTCCATCGCCGGGCAGATTCCCCTGCCCTGGCTTCCGCTTTACTCGGCCAGCAAGTTCGCGCTCACGAGCCTCACCTCCACGCTGCGCATGGAATTACAGACTGATGGCGTGCATGTGATGGCTGTATTTCCGGGTTACGTCAACACGGGGTTCCAGGACCATGCCGCTGGCCAAAGGCCTCCTGACCAGGTGATAAAGGGGAAGCGCTTCGCCGTTACGGTTGAGGAGTGCGCGGAGGCGATCATGGAGGGCATCGAAAAGAGGAAACGAATGGTGGTAACGCCGCGGATGGGCTGGCCGCTGGTCTGGAGCAGCCGGCTGTTCCCCGCTTTTGTGGAAGCCCGGATCGCAGGAGTGCGGAGTGGATCTTAAGCTGAAGCGCACGCCCGGGATTTATCTCGCCGGTTTCATGGGTTCCGGCAAGACGACCGTGGGACGCGCGCTGGCCGACAAACTCGGCTGGGACTTCGTCGATATCGACGCCGAAGTGGAAACGGCGGCGCATATGACCATCCGGGAAATCTTTGCCTCGAAGGGGGAACCCGAGTTCCGGCGCCTCGAGACAGAGATGATCCGCAGCCTGACGAAGAAAGTGGAACGGGGAAGGCCGGTTGTGGTGGCGCTCGGCGGCGGCGCTTTCGTCCAGCCCGGAAATTTCGAAATCCTGCAGCCGAAAGGCATCTCCATCTGGATCGACTGCCCGTTCGAGAAACTGGAACTGCGCATTGCGGCGGACGCGGCGAACCGGCCCCTCGCGCGGGATCACGAATCGCTGCGCAGGCTCTACGACGCCCGCCTGCCAGGATATCTGAAGGCGGATCATCGCGTGGATGGCGACCGCGAGGTTTCCGAAGTGGTCGACTCCATCCTGCACCTGCCCATCTGGAAATGAAGCACAGACACAAGCTGCGGCAGGATGCGAAAGCCATCATGTCGGCGGCTTTGGCGGCGGCGGATCCGACGGGCGCCGTCGAGCGCGCGCTGCGCGAACAAACGAACGTCGATCAATATGAGCGCGTCTTCGTCGTCGGCGCGGGCAAGGCCAGCGGGACGATGGCGCGGGCGGTCGAAGAGCAACTGGGAGACCGGATCGCGGCCGGGTGCGTGAACGTCAAGGAGGGCGATTCGATCCGGCTGCGGCGCATCGAAACGCGTCTCTGCGGTCACCCGGTGCCGGATGATCGGGGTCTCGCGGGCGCGAAACGGATTGCGGAAATCTGTGCGGAAGCGGGCGAGCGCGATCTGGTGATTTGTCTCTTCTCGGGCGGCGCATCGGCGCTGATGCCCTACCCCGCGCCGCCCATCACGCTTGCGGAAAAACAGGAAACCACGCGCCTGCTGCTCGCCTGCGGCGCGGAGATTCAGGAGATCAATACCGTCCGCAAGCATCTTTCGGCGATCAAGGGCGGGCAACTGGCGCGCCTTGCGGCGCCGGCGAAGGTGCTGAGCCTGATTCTGTCGGATGTGGTCGGCGACGACCCCGCGGTGATCGCCTCGGGTCCGACCGCGCCCGACAGTTCCACCTTCGAAGAGGCGTGGTCCGTCATCACGCGCTACGGGCTCGAGTGGCGCCTGCCCATGCGCGTGCGCGAGCGGCTGCAGGAAGGCGGGGAGGAATCGCCCAAGCCGGGCGACCCGCTGTTCGACAATGTGGTGAACTGCGTGATCGGCAGCAACCAGAAGTCGCTCGACGCGGCGGCGCGCGCCGCGAGAGAACTGCGCTACAAAACGCTGATTCTTTCGAGCAGCCTGCAGGGAGAAACGCGCGACGTGGCCCGCGTGCACGCGGCCATCGCGCGCCAGATTCGCCGCTGCGGCCAGCCGGTTCAGGCGCCCGCGTGCATCATCTCGGGCGGGGAAACCACGGTCACGATTCGCGGCGAAGGCAAGGGAGGCCGCAACCAGGAGTTCGCGCTGGCCGCGGCCATCGATATCGCCGGCATGGAAGACACGGTCATTCTGAGCATCGGGACCGACGGAACGGACGGCCCGACCGACGCGGCCGGCGCCATCGCCGACGGCACCACCGTCGCCCGTTCCCAGCGCAGCGCCGCGGAGGCGCTGGCTGCGAACGATTCCTATCCGTTCTTCGAGGAACTCGGCGACCTGATCGTCACCGGATCCACGGGAACGAACGTCATGGATCTGCACCTGATGCTGCTCGCCGATTAAGCGGCGGGAGTTGCCGGAGCGGCCGGCGCAGCGGCGGCCGGCGCAGGCGTCTGCACCGCGCCGAGGTGCTGCAAAACGGTGGTTGCGGCCACCACGCCCGCGATGCGGCCCACGTTGTCGATGGTGATCGCCGGCGCACCCGGCGTACCGATGGCCTTGTTCAGATAAGCGGTGAGAAGCGCGGGCACAACGGCCTGGACCGTGGATGCCGCGAGTGATTCGATTTCCTGCCAGAGGCTTTGATTCATTGCTGTTTCCTTTCCTTTCGAGTTGTTACCGGCCGAGAAACGTGGACCATGCGCGCATGGCAACCCGGTTGTGCGCCTTCAGGGCCGCCAGGCCTTTCGCCGCGGCGCGGCGGCTGTGGAGAAGCCTGCGCCCCGTGTCCGCGATGGCGCAGGCGTTGTCGACAGGCGCTTTCCAGGAACCGGGCGCCCATTCGATGGCGTCGGAAACCACGCTCGGCACGCCTTCCGCGATGCCGTCGGCGGTCACGACGTTGAAGCTTTCGGTGTAGCTCGGCTGCAGCAGCAGGTGCATGTGGCGCACCGTGTGGCGGAACTGCGGCCACGGCTGCCAGCCGTTTTCGACGAGTTTCACGTGAGGCAATCCGTGGAGCATCTGCCGCACGGCTTCGGTGACCGAACCCGCGCCTTCGCTGCGGCCGGACGATACCCAGAATTCGAGATCGGCGCGTTCCGCGTTGGCGATGCGCAGCGCGGCCCCGGCGGCGGTCATCAGGTTTTTGAGGACGCGCGTCGCGCCGAACGCACCGATGCGCAGCGTCCCGCCGGAATAGAGCTCGCGTTTGGGATCGGCGCCATCGAGGTGGTACATGTTCGGCAGCAGCAGGCACGGCGTGCCGTAAGCCGATTCCACCCACGCGGCGAGCCGCCGGCAATTGGCTGCCATCCGGAAATTCCACGACGTGCGGCGCAGTTCGAGGCCTTCGCGCAGCAGGCGCATGGCATTGGGATCGGCCTGCAGAAAGCCGAGGTTCGAGTGGCAGGTGACGGCGAACTGCGTGTTGCGGAATTCGTGGCAGAGCTGCGCGAGATCGGCCGTCGGAATCCAGGGTGCGGAGACGGCGACGTGCGTGGCATCGATCGATCGAAGACGGGAGCGGATGTCAGCCGCGCCTGCGATCGGGAGAACGTCAGCCGCGATGCCTTCGCCGCGCAGCATCTTGGCCGAGTTGAGCGCGGTGACGCCGAGGCCGATATGGCTGATCGCGCGATTCGCCGCGAAATTCTTGTATGCGAGTAAGACGTGCATGGTTGCCTGGCATGAGGGTACAGGCGAGCAGGCGGGAAGGCGGGGTTGTGTTTTATTAAGTGGCTGGTTTTAAATGAAATAGAGTTCGCGATTTGCCGTGAATGCGCCGAGCATGTCCGGATTTCCGTTGAAAGTAAGCCAACTCCGGGCAGATTGATTATGCCTTAAGCCGCACGGGCTGCGGCAGCCTGCTTCGTACGCAGCCGGTACGCTGCATCGAGAGCATTGACGAGCACGGGCATGTGACGA
>DASPQQ010000270.1:0-7707 GCA_035624885.1 Bryobacteraceae bacterium
GATGGCGTCGTCGATCGTCTTGGCCACTTCGCGTTCAATCCGGTCGACCTCCGCCGGCGCGCCGGTTTCTTCCATATGCCGGATCAGCGCGGGGATGGGATCGCGCTTCTTCCATTCCTCCACTTCCGCCTTTTCGCGATAGAGCTCCGGATCGTACATCGAATGCGCGCGAAACCGGTACGTGCGGCATTCGAGGAAGTACGGGCCTTTGCCGGAACGAACCCACTCGGCGGCCGATTGCGCCGCCTCCTCCACCGCCAGCACATCCATGCCATCGACGGAGCTTGCCGGTACGCAGTACCCGGCGGCTTTCTTTGAAAGATCCGTCACGGCATGCGAGAAATCGAGCCGCGTGCCCATCGCGTAGCGGTTGTTCTCGCAGAGGAACAGAACGGGCAGCTTCCACAGCGACGCCAGATTCATGCATTCATGAAACTCGCCTTCCGCCACGGCGCCATCTCCAAAGAAACAGCACGTGATGCGCGATTCCGAACGCATGCGGTCCGCCAGCGCCAGGCCAAGCGCGAGAGGGATTCCCCCACCCACCACCGCATTACCGCCGAAGAACCGCGATGCCTTGTCGAACAGATGCATCGATCCGCCACGGCCCCGGCTGCAGCCCTCCTGTTTGCCGAACATTTCCGCCATGATCGAGCCGGGCGAAAGCCCCCGCGCCAGCGCGTGGCCGTGCTCGCGATAAGTCGACACGATCGAATCGTCGGCACGGATCGCCTGCATGGCGCCGACCCCCACCGCCTCCTCGCCGATATACAGATGCAGGAAGCCGCGAATCTTCTCCTGCGTGTAGAGCTCGGCGCACTTCTCTTCGAAACGCCGGATCAGGATCATCTGGCGCAGCAGATCGAGAAGATGGGTGCGGTCGGTCATGCGCTCGTCTCCAGCGTGGAGAGATCGCCTTCCGGCAATCCCAGTTCGCGGGCTTTGAGAAGCCGGCGCAGAATCTTGCCGCTGCGCGTGCGCGGAATCTGCGGACAGAAATCGATTTCCTTCGGGGCAATGGCCGCCCCGAGTCTGCGCCGGGCAAAACCGATGATGTCGAGCTTCAGATCTTCACTGCCTTGCTGGCCCGGCCGCAGCGCAACAAATGCTTTCACAATCTCGCCAATGGTTGGATCCGGCTTTCCAATCACTGCCGCTTCGGCCACGGCGGGATGCTCCATCAGGGCGCTCTCCACTTCGAACGGACCAACCATGTGGCCTGCCGTCTTGATGATGTCGTCGGCGCGGCCCACGAAGGTGAAGTAGCCATCGGCGTCGCAGCGCGCCAGATCGCCGGTGAGATACCAGTCGGTGCCGGCCGCGTCCTTCACGAAGCATTTCGCGTAACGTTCGGGATCGTGAAGGTAGCCGCGAAACATGGACGGCCAGCCCGGCCGGAGCGCGAGTTCTCCTTCCTCATCGGGCCTGGCGATCTTCTCCACGCTCCCATCGAGGCGCCGCACGATGGCAGCCTCGGTGCCCGGCAGAGCCTTCCCCATGGAACCCGGGCGAATCTCGAGGGAAGGGAAGTTGGCGATCATGATTCCGCCGGTTTCCGTCTGCCACCAGTTGTCATGAATGGGCAGACCCAGCGTCTCCTGTCCCCACACGACCGCCGACGGATTCAAAGGCTCACCCACGCTCGCGATCAGACGCAGGCGGCTGAGATCATAGCGATCGCGCGGCATGCCCGGCACGCGCATCAGCATGCGGATGGCGGTCGGCGCGGTGTACCAGAGGGTGACCTTGTAGCGCTCCAGAATGCCATACCAGCGCTCGGCGTCGAAATCGCTCTCATCGATGATGTTCGTCACGCCGTGCAACAGCGGCGCGATGATCCCGTAGGAAGTGCCAGTCACCCAGCCCGGATCTGCCGTGCACCAGAAGACATCTTCCGGATGCATGTCGAGGACATACTTGCCGGTCATGTAGTGCATGAAGACGGCATTGTGCACGTGGATCGCGCCCTTGGGCCGGCCCGTCGTGCCGCTGGTGAAATGCAGCAGCGCCATGTCTTCGGGACCGGTATGTGGAACCGCGAACTCGACGGAGGCCCCGCGCAGCAACGGCGCGAGCGCCAGCACATTCGAATCGACGTCCTTTTCCGCATCGGCCAGCAGGATGTATTTCAACTCGGGAAGCTCGCGGCGCAGCGCTTCGACCGTCCGGCGATAGAGCCGCTCGGTCGTCATCAGAACCTTTGCATTGCCGCGCTCGAGGCGCTGGCGGACGGGCTCGGGTCCGAAGGCCGAAAACAGAGGGCAAAAGACGCTGCCGCTTTTGAGCGTGCCGAGCGCGGCCGTGTAGAGAGCCGGAATGCGCCCGGCGAGAGCGAAGACACGATCTTCCTTCCCGATTCCCAACCCCCGGAGAACGTTCGCGAACCGGTTGGTGTCTTCCCTGAGCTGGCCGAAGGTGGTGTCGAGCACGCGGCCATCGCGGCCAAGCCAGCGCAGCGCCACCCGGTCGCGCCATGGTCCGGCGGCATGGCGGTCGACGGCCAGCGCACCGATATTGACCGAATCCGCATTTCCGCACAATTCGGCGCGAATCTGTTCCCACTGGAAGGTGGAACGGAGATTATCCAGCGAGGTCAGATTGGGCTCGACGGCCCATTCGGAAGGATTTTTCCGGATCGGCGGCCACTGCCCTTGCGCGGTTTGACCGGGCACCTGCGTCATCTCGCGCTATCCCGCGGGTTCAATCGTGGCGTTCTTCGGCCGCGGTAGCCAGATCGGCCTGCGCCTGCTCGAACTCCGCCAGTGAGAGCTGGAATTGCCCGCAGTCCGGACAGGTGATTTCCACCAACTGCTCCTCGCCTTCGGTGACGTGGCAGGTCGCCTCGGCTCCGCAATGGGGACAAAGTGTCTCCGGTGAGTCCTGATCGTGGCTGTTCATCCTGATTCCCCTCGCAAGGACGATGGGCACGTGCAGCGCCATTTGAGAACCGCGGAAAATCCGGTCAGGCGTGCAGAAACCAGCGTCGCAGGATGAACTCGCGGGCGAACCACCCGGTCTCCGTGAGCGGTCTCGCCGCGAGGCCGATCAGCCTTGCAGGGAGATGTCCGGCCATCGCGCTCAGCCAGTCATGGGACGCGCCCCGCAGCTTTGGCTCAATCTGTTCCCGGTAAGGTTCGAGCCGGGCCGCGGAATAGTCTCCTTTCGCCGCGAGAATCGTCTCCGCGGCCAGAAGCCCGGACTCGATCGCCGGAAGAATACCCTCTCCGCTGAGCGGACAGGCGAGACCCGCCGAGTCGCCGACCAGCAGAAAACCATCGCCCGCGATGGCTCGCGGGGATGTTCCCTGCAGCAGATAGGCATGTCCGCGGAGGGGCGGAAGGTACGCAGGAACTTCTGCTCTTTCGTGCAGGAACCTCACAAAGCCGGTGACGTGCTCCCGCAGGGATCGCGAATCCGCCCGGCCCAGCCCGACGTTCAGAACGTTCCCTTTGCGGAAACACCATCCGTAGCCCTTCATGTCGGAGCAGAAATACAGCTCGGGGCACGTGGCGCGGACGCGGCAGGCGGCCTGCTGTTGCGCGTCCATCTCGAATTCGGTTTCCTGGGCAACCACCGGCGCCTCCGAATGTTTTCCGGTGAGATAGCGGGCGACGGGACAGAAATGTCCCCCGGCTCCCACCACGAGGCGCGCGCGCAGGTTTTCGTTCGCAATCCACCATTCGCCGCTCCGCTCGAGGCTCGCCAGCGGAACGCCTTCCCGGAGCCGCACGCGCTCGCCATCCGCGGCGCGCCGCAGCAGAAATCCGTCGAACTCCAGCCGGCGAATCCCGTAGCTGACGGGCTTGCCGAAATCGGTGTCGCAGGGCGAATTGCCGCCGATATAGCCGGTGCGGAAACTGGTGATCGGCTGCATCACGCCGGAGCGATAATCGGCCGGGTCGATCTGGAGCGCTTCGAGAACGCGGGGCGTGATCCAGCCGCCGCAGACCTTGTCGCGGGGAAACGTCTGCCTGTCGATGAGAGCGATATCGAGGCCGGAAGCGCGCAGAGCCCACGCGCAGGAAGATCCGGCAGGCCCACCGCCGACAATGAGGACGTCACAGGACGTCACTCTGCGTTCCCCGCCTCATAGAGGCCGGCCCGGGTCCATGGCAAAGCGGCGAATTGGGAGCCCCGGAACAGGATCTGGTAGAGCTGCAGCGGGCCTGCGCGGAATCCCGCGATCGATCCGGCCAGATACAGCCTCCAGGCTCTTTCAAACGGCGGATCGAACATGGCAGTGACCGCCGCCGAGGATTTGTCGAACCGCTCGAGCCAGTGTTCGAGAGTTCGTGCGTAATGGGGGCGCAGGTTTTCCACATCCTCCACGAAGAAGCCCATCGGCTCCAGAACCTCGAGCGCCTCACTGAGAGAAGGCGCGTAAACACCGGGGAAGATGCGCTTGCGTATCCAGCGGCTGAACGTGCCCGCTTCGTTCTTGCCGATAAAGTGGAGCAGCCCGCGGCCACGGTCGCCGATGAGGCGATGAATCACTCTGCCGAATTCGCTGTAGTTGGCGCGGCCCACGTGTTCCAGCATTCCGATCGAGGCAAACGCGTCGAACCGGCCGGAAGCGTTGCGGTAATCGTCCTCGATGAACTGCACCCGGTCAGCGAGGCCTTCCGCGCGGGCGCGTTCGCGGGCGAGGCGGATCTGCTCCCGTGAAATGTTGAACGCAGCCACGCGAACACCATAATGTTTGGCCATGTGGAGCGCCAGCGCGCCCCAGCCGCAGCCGGCCTCAATGACCGTCTCGCCCGGCACGAGGCGCAGTTTCCGGCAGACATAGTCCAGCTTGGCGGTCTGAGCGTCCTCGAGCGTTGCCGAGGGTGAAGGAAAGTAAGCGCAGGTGTAAACGAACTGCCTGTCCAGCCAGATCCGGTAGAAGTCGTTGCCGACGTCATAGTGGGAGTGAATATTGTGGCGCGAGCCGCTCAGCGTGTTGGCCTGCCAGAAATCCATCCACGCGGAAGCCAGACGGCTGTACCATCCGCGGTCGCTGTTTCCCCCTGCGTGGTAGACAGCTTCGAGGAAAGCGACCAGATCGCCGGCCAGCTCCACCCGGCCGGACATCCATGCGTCCCCGAAGCCGACTTCGGGATCGAGCGCAATCTGTGCCAGGGTGCGCAGGTCGCGCACCCGGACGGTGAATCGCGGCGCGATCCCGGGTGCGGCGACACCGGGTCCATCGCCCAGCGCGATGCGCACGGGTACCGGTCCGGTGGCCCGGAAGATCAGAGGAATGAGCCACTTCTCAAGCCGGGAGGCGCTGCCCCTCGGGGAGGCATCGGTCATCGAGGTTTCACTTGCCTGCATGCGCCGCTCCCGCGGGCAACAGAGAACGGACAGCCCGGATCAGAGCTTCCGACGTGAATGGTTTTTCGAGCCAGCCCAGCCTGAGGGTGGGGGCGTGGGCAATCCGCCGGTGCGATTCCGGGTCGCCGATGAAAAGCACATGACAGCCCGGGTACAGTTCCAGGACCCGCTGCGCGGCGGACATGCCGCTGCTTGTGTCCACGATGGCCACGGCGATCGGTTTCGGGTAAGTCTCGCAGGCGGCAATGGCTTCCGCCAGGTCGGCGGCCTGCAGAACAAAAAAGCCTTCGTTGCGGAGCACCTCGCTGAAGACCGTCCGAAGGGCATGGTCTTCCTCCAAAAAAAGGATGCTGTTCATCACCCACCGGTAGGCATTCCGGATGCCAAACGAATCCCGATCGGGCTTCGCCCCCTCTTCTCCGGGAGAGCCAAACCGGTGTATACTTCGACCGGCTATGTACCGGGTTCTGACTTTCTCCCTCATCGCCGCCACGCTCGCCGCGCAGACCTTCCGTCCTCCGCGGACGCCGGACGGTCACCCCGATTTTCAGGGCATCTGGAACTCCGCCACGGCCACACCGATGGAGCGTCCCCAGGAGTTCGCGGGCAAACCTTTCTTCACCGAAGCCGAGGCCCATGCCTGGGAGACGCGCACCGCCGACCGCAACAGCGAAGGCGTGCGTCTCGGGCCCGCTGCCGGCGTCGGAAACTACAACAACGCTTTCTGGGAATTCGGCAGCAGGGTGGATCCGACCATGCGGACGTCCATGGTGACCGATCCGCCCGATGGCCGCGTTCCTCCTTTGACTCCTTCCGCGCAGCGCGCCCAGGCTGAACGCCAGGCCATCGCCCGCCGCACACCCACCGGACCGGAGGATCTCGGGCTCGGCTCCCGCTGCCTCGCTTTCCCGACCGGGCAGGTGCCGATGACGCCGTTCAATTACAACAGCAACTACAGCATCTTCCAGACGCCGGACTACATTGCCATTTCCGCCGAGATGATCCACGACACGCGCATCATCCCGCTCAGGCCGCGCCCGCACCTGCCTTCCACCGTGCGGCTCTGGTTCGGGGATTCCGTCGGCCACTGGGAGGGCGACACGCTCGTCATCGACACGACGAACTTCACCGACAAGACTCCGTTCTACGGTTCGGACGCCAATCTGCATGTCGTCGAGCGGCTGCGCTGGTACGACGCGAAGACGCTGCTCTATCAGTTCGAAATCGAGGACGCGACGGCTTTCACCCGGCCCTGGAAAGGCGAACTCACCATGGCCGCCGCGCCGGGCCCGATCTACGAATACGCCTGCCACGAAGGCAATTACGCGCTGCCCGATATCCTGCGCGGTCTGCTGCGCGAAAACCCTTGAGCGGCCCCTGGTTGTAATCGAAGAAGTCGAACGTCCTCAATTCATCCCGCAGTCGGCCACGCCGGGGTTTGTCGGCAGTTTCGGGCGGTCGGGCGCTCTTTGATCCCGATTTTGAACCAAGACATCCATTTTCCTCCCTCGAGGTCCTGATTCCGGCGGACCGTTCCCCCCAAACAGTCATCCGCAGTGAGAGCCGTGAGCTCCCATAAGCCGCGAAACAGCGATCGCATGCGGGAGAGGCTGCGGAATCAGGGTTTGCGCAGCGTTGGGTACCGAGGCGTTCCCTCACTAAAGAAAGCGAGTCATTCCGCCGATGTTCAAAGGAGAATTCTGCAAATAATTCCGACTCTATCTTCAAAGGAGAATTCTGCAAATGATTCCGGCTCGACTCCTGTTACCCAGGTGGTTTGAATTCACGCTTCTCGCTATCCCTTTTGTTCCTCTCTGTGCCTCAGCCGCTGGTCCGGCGGAACTGCCGCAACTGCCTCTGGCATTCGAGCCGAATGCAGGGCAAACGGATTCACACGTAAAATATCTGGCGCATGCTCCGCATGCGATGGTTTGGCTTACGGAACAGGGCGCTGTTCTCGGGTTCGGCAGCAAAGCTGTGGAGATGCGGTTTGAGGGCGCCAACCCGCATCCGGGGATCGCGGCGGAAGAGCGCGAGCCTGGTGTCAGCAACTACTATGCCGGGAACGATCGGAGCAAATGGCGCTCCGGAGTTCCGCATTATGGCAGGGTTCGCTACTCAGGGGTCTATCCGGGAGTCCACGCGGTCTTCTATGGAAATCCCACAGACCTCGAATACGATTTCGTGGTGGATCCGGGCGCGGATCCGTCGAGGATTCGGCTTGCATTCCGCGGGGCCGGGCAGGTGACTGTGGATTCCAGCGGAGCGCTGGTGCTGAAGGCGGGAGACGCCACCATCCGCAATCTGCGGCCTGTCGTCACACAGGACGGAAAACACGTGAACGGGCAGTGGGTGCTGCGCGGGCAGCACAGCGCGGGGTTCGTGGTGGAC
>DASPQQ010000271.1:0-16126 GCA_035624885.1 Bryobacteraceae bacterium
GAAGCGCACGATTACGATCTGATCGGCACGCTGCTCGCGGGCGGTGAAGAGGACTCGCGCGTACCCGCGGCGCCGTCGAACCTGATCAACATCAGCTTCCCCAATCCTGTGCCGGCGCGATAAGCCATGGTCTGCCCGATCTGCAGGAAGCCGGTCAAACTGACGGATCCCGAAGCGCCCTTCTGCAGCGAGCGCTGCCGCGCCATCGATCTCGGCAACTGGGCTGCGGAGAAGTACGTGATTTCAACGCCCGCGCAGCCCCGACCGGAGCCCGACAAGAATGAAGAAGATTAGCGCGGCGTGGCTGTTCGCCACGTGGTACGGGTGCGGGTATTCTCCCTGGGCGCCGGGCACGATCGGGTCGCTTGCGGCGGTCCTGATGGCCTGGCCGCTGGCGAGAGCCGGCTTCGGGAGCGCGCACTTCCTGATCCTGACGCTGGCGCTGCTCTATCCGGCGATTCAGGCGGCGGGGACGGTGGAGAAGGAATCGGGCGGGAAAGATCCGCAGGTGGTGGTGGTGGACGAGGTGCTCGGCCAGTGGGTGACGCTCGCCGGAGCGGCGCGGTTCGACTGGGTCACGCTGGCCCTCGCCTTCGGCCTGTTCCGTCTGTTCGACATCTGGAAGCCCTTTCCCATCAGGCGGTTGGAGAAGATTCCAGGCGGCGCGGGCATCGTTCTGGACGACATCGGCGCGGGGATCTACGGCGCACTTGTCTTATTTCTGGTGGGATGGTTCAATCGATGGTAGTGCCCCCACGAAAGAGTTCCGCGAACGGTAAACCGCACATCCTGAGAGTCCAGCCCGAGGCCGCCATTACCGGCGGGGAGTTGTTCATTCGCGGCGAGCGGCTGGCCAGCCCGGTATCGGACGCGCGGCCGGAAGTGCGGATTGGCGACGTCGCGGCGCCGGTGCTGATCGGTTCCAGTTCGCTGGTGATCGTCAAGGTGCCGGAAGGCGCCTCGGCCGGCGAGCTGGTGATCGGGCGCGGCGGGAATACGAGCGAGGCGTGGAGCTGCGATATCGGGATCCAGATCGCGGAGAACCTGCATCCGGTGACGAGCCCGGCGGTGGATGCGCTGGGTAACATCTACACGACCTTCAGCGGCCCCCGCGGGCAGAAGGTGCCGGTGGCCGTTTACAAGATCGACCTCAACTACCGGATGACGCCGTTCGTCAACGACATGATGAACGCGACCGGGATCGCGGTGGGGCGCGACGGGATGATCTACATCTCGAGCCGGTTCGATGGCGCGGTTTATCAGGTGAGCCCGAACGGCAACATGTCGGTGTTCGTGGAAGGCATGGGGGTCGCGACCGGCATCTGCTTCGACGACGAGAACAACCTGTACGTCGGCGACCGCAGCGGTACGGTGTTCAAGATCAGCCCGACGCGGCAGATCTTCGTGTTCGCGACGATCGAGCCTTCCATTTCGGCGTACCACCTCGCCTGGGGGCCCGATGGCCATCTCTACGTGAGCGGGCCGACGACTTCGAGCTTCGACAGTATCCTGCGCATCGCCTCGAATGGCGATGTCGAGACGTTCTATCGCGGGCTGGGCCGGCCGCAGGGGATGGCGTTCGATGCCGACGGCAATCTTTACTGCGCGGCTTCGTGGATGGGCCACAAGGGCGTGGTGCGAATCAAGCCGGATCGCACGGTGGAGCACGTGGTGTCGGGTCCGGGAATCGTGGGGCTGGCGTTCTCGCCTTCGCGCGCGATGATTATCACCACGACCAACGCGGTGTTCCGGGTGGATCTCGGGATTCGCGGCGCGCAGTACGCCTAGCCCCGTATGACGGCAAACGCCGAGATCATCGCGGTCGGCTCGGAGATGCTGACCCACAAGCGGGTGGATACGAACTCGCTTTTCCTCACCGAGCATCTGAACAATCTGGGCGTCGAGGTCACGGCGAAACACGTGATCGGCGATGACCGCAACCGGCTCGTGACCGAGATCCGGCGCGCCATGAATGCGGCGCAGTTCGTGATCCTGTCGGGCGGTCTGGGGCCGACGGAAGACGACCTGACGCGCGACGCCGTGGCCGCGGCGCTCAGCCGGCCGCTGATCTTCGATCAGTCGATTTCGGACGCGATCGAGAAGCGCTTCCGTACCTTCCTCAACCGGCCGATGCCGGAGATCAACAAGCGGCAGGCGATGGTGATCGAGGGCGCGGAGGTTCTGAAGAACGAACGCGGCACGGCGCCGGGGCAGTGGGTGGCGGCGGGCGACGTGGTGATCGTGCTGCTGCCGGGACCGCCCAATGAACTGAAGCCGATGTTTCTCAACCAGTGCGTCGAGCGGATACGGGCGCTGGTGCCGCCATTGGTGATCCGGACGCTCGAGCTGCGCGTGGCGGGAATGTCGGAGTCGGATCTCGATCAGGCCATCGCGCCGATCTACGGGAAATACGAGAACCCGGTGACGACGATTCTGGCCCACAACGGCGACATGCAGGTGCACCTGCGGGCGCGCTGTGAGACGGAAGAAGAAGCCGAAGCGCTGCTCGCCGGGATCGGGGCGAAGATCGACGCGGTGCTGGGCGAGCGGATCTATTCGCGCAATGGAGACCCGCTCGAAGCGGTGGTCGGGAAGACCCTGAGCGAGATGCACGCGACGCTGGCGGTTGCCGAGAGCATGACGGGCGGAGGTCTGGCAGACCGGATCTCGAGCGTACCGGGATGTTCGTCGTGGTTCCTCGGCGGTTTCGTGACTTACGCGCGGCGGATGAAGCACGATCTGCTGGGTATTTCCGAGGATCTGCTCGATGAATTCGGCACAGTGAGCCGCGAGACCGCGGAAGCGATGGCGCGCGGCGCGAGAGAGCGGACGGGCGCGACCTACGCGATCTCGATCACCGGCAACGCGGGGCCGACCACCAACGGGAATGAAGCCCCGGTCGGGATGGTTTACATCGCGATCTGCGGACCGGCGTTCACGGTGACCTATTCGCGGCAGTGGGCGGGAGACCGGGCGCGGGTGCGGGCTTTCGCGGCGCAGATGGCGCTCGACGTGCTAAACCGGAAACTGCGCGAGGAGCGCGCGCACACCGTCCATGCATAGGACGGCGGCGTGCTTCGATTCGCTGGAGAGCCCTCCGACGGCGGCTTCGACATCGGCGGCGGCGAGAGCGCGCAGAGCGGTCCGGTCCTTGCCGGAGATCAGTTCGGTGAGCGCGGAGCCGGCGGCGATGGACGCAGTGCAGCCGCGGACTTTGAACCCCGCGGCCGAGACGCGGCCATCTTCGATGAGCGCCGAGAGCCGGAGGATGTCGCCGCAGATCGGATTCGAGACTTCGACGGTGATGGCGGGAGCGGGCAGCTCGCCGACGTTCCGGGGATTGCGGAAGTGCTCGATGAGTTGCGGGCTCACAACTCGAAGGATAACGAAGTGACCACGGTGGTGGCAGGCGTTCTCGATCGCGATGGCCGGGTGTTGCTTTGCCAGCGGCGCGAGGACCAGGCGCATGCGCTCAAGTGGGAGTTCCCGGGCGGAAAGGTGGAGCCGGGCGAAGCGCCGGAGGCGGCGCTTGTGCGCGAGCTGCGGGAAGAGCTGGGGATCGAGGCGGAGATTGACCGGGAGATCATGCGGTATGAGTTCGCGTATCCGGGAAAGAAGCCGATCCTGCTGATCTTTTTCGCGGTGACGAAGTGGCGGGGCGGGATGGAGAACCGGATCTTCCGCGAGGTCCGGTGGGAGCCGGGGGAGAAGCTGAAGGAGTTCGATTTCCTCGAGGGCGACGCGCCCTTTATTGCTGCCCAGGCAGGCTGAAGGGAACGTTGCGCGCCTGATTGATGGTGCGGGTCAGGTTGAGGTCGATGAGATCGAGCGAAGCCTGATTGTGGGTGTTCTGGGTGGTGACGTAGTGCAGGGTCTTGTCCTCTACCCAGTAGCTGATGGCCGGATAGACGGAGTGGTCCTTGTAGGCGATCAGGTAATAGTTATCGACGGGAGCAAGAGGCTCGCCGGCGGTGTGGGGCGTCTCATCGGGCGGGACGACGGCGACATTCGCCGGGGGCGGAGAGCCGAAGTACTGGTTGATGATGACCGGAGGCGCGGGCGGAACCATGGGAGCGGCGGCCACCGGAGGCGGGGGTGCGAGATAGGGCGAGGTATCGGCCCCGTAAACCGCGACGCTCGACGGCGTCGCGTAGCTCCAATCGAACAGGCCCGGGACGTACCAGGAATAGCCGTAAGGCGCCACATAGCCGCCGACGGCTCCGCGGCGCGCGCCCTGATTTCCGGCGCGATGCTGGCCCGACGGCGCGATACCGCCGAGAGGTCTGCCCATTCCGGCGGCCGCAAACTGACCGCCGAGGGCGTTTTGCTGAGAACTGAACGGGGCGCCGGCCTGGGCGCCGGCGAAGCCGGCGATGCAAAGCGGTATAGCGACGACAGGAAGTAAGCGCATCGCCTTTTCTCCTGCCCTCAGGCTAGCACTTTATTTCGGCGTTGTCGCCGCAGGCGGTTTGGGCGCGGCGGCGGGCTGAGCGGCAGCGGGTTTGGGAGCGGCGGCCGGGGCCGGAGCCGAAGTCGTGGGCTTTGCCGGAGGAGCCGGAGGCGTGACGGCGTTGGCCGAATCGTAAAGGGCGATGATGTCGCGCGTGATGTCGGTCGACGTGGTGGCGAAGAGGATGTTGTTGGGCTGGCCGCTGACGTCGAAGATCATGCTGATCTGCTTGTCGGCGGCGTACTTGTTCAGCACCTGGTTCATCTTCTGGCTGAGGTCGCCGAGGATGCGCTGCTGTTCCTGCTGGAGGTCCTGATTGGCGTCCTCGCTGTCGCGCTGGAGACCGCGCTGCAGGGTGTCGATTTCGCGCGAGAGCGTGTTCTTGGCTTCATCGCTGATGTTGTTTTCGGTCTTGCGGTACTGATCCTGCTTGTCCTGCAGTTCCTTCTGGCGCTTCTGCAGTTCCTGTTCCCTGGGGGTGAACCTGGCTTTGAGTTCCGCGACGGCTTTCTGACCGTCTCTGGTGCCGAGCATGGCGCTCTGCATGTCGATGACCGCGATCTTCTGCGTGGTCTGGGCAAAGGCGCCGAGTGCGCCGGCGAAAGCCAGCAGCGGCGCGATGACGAAATTGCTTCTCACTTTAAAAAACTCCTTCACTGATTAGAAAGTTCGGCCGATGGTAAACCGGAAAGTTCCCCGCCTCTCAAACAAAGGATACGCTGTTCCGTAGGTCTGCATGGCATTCAGGAACGTTTCGTTGTTGGGGAAGCTGGAGCGGTCGAAGATGACCGGAGGCTGCAGGTACTCCCGGACAGTCGACGGGTTGAACGCGTAATAGAGACGGAAGGGCGCCTGGACGATGGGCAGGACCACGTCCAGTTCGAGGCCGGTCGACATGCGCATGGCCTGGGTTCCCGGATAGATCTGGACCTTGTTGGAATAGGCCGCCTGGGGGAACTCGTTATCGAGATTGGTGATCTGGCCCGGGTTCACGGTGAGCTGGTTGGTGAACAGAATGCGGTTGAAGCCGGCATCGAAGAAAGGCACGAGCGAGATGGGGCCGACGATCGGGATGCGGTATTCGAAATTGAAGACGGCGTGCGTATCGCCGCCCGGCGTGATGATCTGGTAGGTCGGGATATTGAGCGTGATGGGCTCGGGGGTCAGGATGCCGTTGACCGGGATCTTCTGGGTGCGCTGGGTGCCGTCGGGATTGAGCTGGACGATGGACGCGCTCGAAGGCATGAACGCGATGGGCGAGATGCTGTAGAAGTCAAACCCGCGGATGTCGTTTTCGCCGCCGATGAAGGTACGGGCGAAGGGCGGCGCGACTTTGCCGCCATAGCCGGTGATGGTGGAGCCGACCAGGTGGAAGGCGAGGACGTTCTTGTGCCAGCGCGGGCTCGGATGGAAATACTGCATATCCAGCGTGGGCCGGATGGTATTGACGTTGGCGCCGAGCACGCTTCCCGCGGCCTGCAGCGAGAAGAAGATGCTCTTGCCCGCAGTGGGATTGAGGTAACTGTTCTTCGAGTTGTAGGTGTAGGACGGCGTGATGCTGATGGTCTTGATGCCGTTGAGCGGGTTGGGACCGTTGACGCGCAGGAAGTTCAGGTAGGTGAAGTAAGTCGCGGCGCCGGCGGATTCGGTGACGATGTTGGAATCGTCGTAGCCGAGCGCGACACCAAGGCGGGCAAAGCTGCGCTTGATCGGGTAGCTGCCGGAAAGGGTGATGCCTTTCGAGTTCTGGACGTAGTTGAGAACGTTGGCGCTGCCGAGCGCGTTGTAGAACGAGAGCAGGTTCTGGCCGGTGAGGAGCGATTCCTGGCGTGCCTGATCGTAATTGAAGCGGCGGAGATAGACGGAGATGCCGGCCTGGAAGGGCCGGTCGAACAGATACGGTTCGGTGAAGCCGAGCGTGATGTTGCGCTGCAGCGTGCCGAGCTGAGCCCCGAGGGACAATGTTTCGCCGAGGCCGAGGAAGTTGTTGGTGGAATAGTTGAGGCCGACGAAGGTGCCGGCGATGCCGGACACGCCGCCGTTCAGGCCGATGGTGTTCTTGCCACGCTCCTTCACCTTGAGCGTGATGTCGACGGTGTTGGTGCCGGGGTTGCGCTTCAGCTCGTAGGACTCGTTTTCCTTGAGTGCTTCGAAGTAGCCCAGCTGGTTGAGGCGCAGGATGGAGGCGTCCCAGAGAGTGGAATTGTAGACGTCGCCTTCGTCGATGAGGATTTCGCGGCGGATGACTTTGTCGCGCGTGGTGGTGTTGCCGGTGAAGTCGATGCGGCGCACGAAGAACTGCTTGCCTTCGTCGACGTTGAGGGTGAGGTTGATCTTGTTGGTGTTGGGAACGATGTCGATCTGCGGTTCGGCGACGTAATCGATGTAGCCGAACTGGCTGTAGACCTTCGTCAGGTTCTTGAGGCCGTTGCGCAGCTTTTCGGTGGAGAAGACATCGTTGGGCGCCATCTGGAACTGGCGGGCGAGGAACTCGGTGGAGCGGAAGAGCTTGACGCCGGTGAAATCGGTTTTGCCCAGATAGTAGCGCTGGCCTTCTTCGACCGGGAGGGTAATGTCCTCGACCTTGCCGGGATGGTTTTCCTTGACGATGGGCAGGTGGATGCCGCCGACCGCGCCGCCGACATCGCGGACTTTCAGGGTCTGGTCGAGCGCCTTGGCGGTGAAGTAGCCTTCCTTCTGATAGGCGTCGCGGACTCGTTCCTTGTCTTCTTCGAGTTTGGAGGCGTCGAAGGTGGAGGGGAAAAGATTCTCGAAGAGGATGGAGTTCGGGATGCCGTAGGGCTTGAGGTTCTTCATGGCGCGGATGACTTCGCGCTGGCTGAAGGCCTTGTTGCCGAGGATGGTGATGTCGCCGACTTTGATCTTCGGGCCTTCGACGACGTTGAAGATGACTTCGAGCGAGGAGGGCGGAATGCGGCGCAGTTCGGGGGTGACGGTGGCGAACTCATGGCCGTGTTCGGCAATCAGGTCCTTCAGGACGACCGCGGCGTGGTTGACGACGTTCGGATCGTACATGGATTCGACCGTGAGGCCGACTTTGCGTTCCTTGAAGCGGTCGAGGATGTCGGACGTCGAAACCGACTTCGCGCCTTCATATTTGATGTCGCGGATGACCGGGCGTTCCACGACGACGAAGCGGACGATGATGCCGCCGCGCTCGCCTTTCTCGGTTTCGATGCGGATATCGTCGAAGCGGTTGGTGTTCCAGAGCGCCATGAAGTCGCGGCGCAGGGTGTCTTCGTTATAAACGTCGCCGACTTTGCTGAAGATGAGGGCGCGGAGCGTATCCTGCGGGACGCGCCGGGCGCCGCGGAATTCGATGCCTTCGACAACATCGGAGGCTAGCGGCGCGGCCTGCCCGGGCTGGGCGGCTTTGGGCGGCTCGAAAGTCGGCTGCTGGATGGGAGAAGAAGGCGGTTTGGGCTGCTCGGCCTGGGGGATCTGTTCGAAAGGGTTCTGGTTCTGCGGGGCCGAAGCCGGCGGCGCGGCGGGCGCCGGCGGCTGCTGGGCCAGAGCCACGGAAGCCGGTATGACGGCGGCCAGGCAAACCAACGCTTTCGTCAGGCGTATCAGCCTGAGTAAATTCATGAAAAACCGGTTCCTTTCCATCTCACGCAGGAGTCAGGCGCGCATCTTCCAACCGGGCGACACAACTTTGGCTGCGACGCGTCCTCGACTGCTTACGTTTCTCTCGCACTTCATGCACGGGGCTTGAAGACCGTACGACGAACTGCCACTACACTTCCGCTGCACGGTTCGCTCATGCACGACAGCGCGCTTTGGACGAATTATTCATTCTAGCGGACTTCCCTCGATGCCTCAATGTGACTTGAGAGCACAGGTGCGGCGGGGGTCTCACGCGGCGGCCGCGGAAGAACGGATTGGCGGATTCTCCGGACAAAGCCAATTCTGGGGCGAAAGGCACCGCTCCAGAGAGGAAGGATAGCCTGGGGCCGGTGGGTAAGCCTTTTGGTATCAGTTGAAAATTCGCGAACTGTGGAGCGGTGTTGGAGGCGATGGCGCGAATTACGGCGATCGAAGAAAGCGAAGATCAGGCGAACATTGATCGTATTGCGAGCACGGGCCGTGGCTGAAGCTGAATCGTCAGGTACAGGCGCGGCGAGCGCCGCGCGTCCCCGGTTCCGGTTTCACTAGCAGGCTGCTGAAAAACCGGGACAGACAGAACTGGGCACCCTTTTTCGCCGGAGCGCCTCACTGAAAACACGTGATTTCGCACGGCGAAAAAGGTGCCAGTTTGGTCTGTCCCAGTGTTTTTCAGCAGCCTGCTAGGCGGGGAGGTGATCTTCGAGGTGCTTCAGGCGGGCGTCGATGACCTGCTCCATGCGGAACATTTCGGCGCGGAGAAGGTCCCGGGAATCGTCGATGCGGCGATAGACCTCCGTGAAGCGGGTGTCGATGTTTCGCGCAAGATCGTTCAGCCGCTGATTGTTCACGAGGATGCCGATGAGCACGGCGAAGGAGGGGAATGCGGCTGTGGCAAGCGCAGTCACCAGTTGATCGGAGACAGCCATTCCGGCTGGCTTCGATGATAGCAGCCTGTCAGCCGAGCGGGCGCGGCATCGATTCGACCAGCTTTTGCGTGAACGGGTGCCGGGGTGAACGGAAAATCGTCTCCGGAGGGCCGGATTCGACGATCCGGCCTTCGTGCAGGATTTCGACGCGATGCGCGATCGAAGCGACCGAGAGCAGGTCGTGGGAGATGAACAGCATGGCGATGCCGCTTGCGCGGTTCAGCTCCCCGAACAGCTTCAGAATTGCTGCCTGGGTGATGGCGTCGAGAGAACTGGTCGGTTCATCCGCGAGGATTACGGCCGGTTTGTGAAGAATGGCCAGGCCGATCAGCAGGCGCTGGCCCTGACCCGCGCTGAGCTCGCCGGCGCGGCGCTCGAGAAAGGCGGCATCGCCGGGGAGTTGCACGCTTTCAAGAAGCCGGGTGAAAAATCCGGCCGGCGCGGGGTTGGTTTCGTGCGCGTGCCAGGTTTCGGCGAGGAGGGTCCGGACGCGGAGGCGATCGTTCAGCGCGGCCGCCGGGCTTTGCGGCACGTAGCCGATGAGCTTTCCCCGAATTCCGCGCATCTCGCGCTCGCTGAGGCCGCTTGTCTCGCGCCCTCCGACGGTGACGGTGCCTGTGGTTTTTCCGCCGCGATATTCGAGCAGGCGCAGCAGCGACAGCGCGAGCGTGCTTTTGCCGCTGCCGCTCAGACCGACGAGAGCGACGATCTCTCCGGGCCCGATGCGTCCGGCGACATCGTGCAGAACTTCGGTTTCGCCGTACCTCGCCGAAATGCGGAACTCCAGAGCAGCGTGGTTACTCAAGGCGGAGCGACTCGATATTCCAGAGGATTTGCGGCGACGCGGCTACCGGCTGCGCGCCCTTCACGGCCGGCGAGATGGCCACCAGATAATCCGGGTTCACGAGATAAATGATGGGCTCCTGATCGACCGCGATCTTCTGCAGCTCGTCGAGCGCTCTTTTGCGCGCTGCGCGCGAGGGTTCCGATGCCTGCGTGAGTTCGAGCTGATCGATGCGCGCTTCCCAGGGCGTCGCCGGGGTCTTCTCCATCGGCCACCAGGCGTGCTGCGCGCCGGAGCTGAGCCAGACGTTCATCTGTTCGGTCGGCTCGATCTCGACGCTCGCGAATCCGAGCAGGCAGGCTTCGTACTGGCCGGCCCGGGCGATGCGCTCGATGAGCGAATTGAAGTCGAGCGTCACGATGTTGACGCGAATGCCGATCTTTTTGAGATCGTCCTGAATCAGCGCCGCCATGGCCTGGCGCGCGCGGTTGCCCGCGTTGGTGATGATGGAGAATTCGACGGGATGATCGGCGCCGTCGCGCATGACGCCGCCGATCAGATGGAAGCCATCGGCGTTGAGCGCGCGGATGGCGGCCTGTTCGTCGTACGGCAGAGGTTTGAGATCGGCGTTGAACCAGAAGGTATTGGCCGGCGATACGGGGCCGGCGGCCGGATGCGCGTGGCCGCGGAAGACGACGCGCGCGATGTCGTCGCGATTGATGGCGCGGCTGATGGCGTGCCGGAAGTTTGCCGACGTGAACCATTTCCGCTTCCAGTCCGGAATGGAGGGCGAGGGCGCCTCGTTGAACCAGAGGAACTCGGAATCGAGCGACGGGCCCAGATTCTTCGCCGCGGCCGGCTTTTCGCGCACCACGCGGTCGAAGCTTTCCGGATCGAGTTGTTTGTTGATGAGATGCAGTTCGCCGCGCAGAAAACGCGTCAGCTCGATATCGCGATTGGGCTGGATATCGATCCGGATGGAATCGAGCGCGGGCCGCTTCCAGTAGTACGGATTGCGCTCGAGGCGGAGAAATTCACCGGCGCGGTAATCCGCGACATGAAAGGGACCGGCCGAGGCCGCGACCCTGTCCGCTTTCGGCGGAACGATCGACAACGCGTCGAACAGGCGATCGAGATCGGGTTTGGGCGCGGGATAGCGGATGGTGATCTGGAGCGGCGAAACCACCTGCACGGCGGGATCGCCTTTTTCGGACCGGAGGGTGTCGCCTTTGGGCGATGCCTGCTTCGGATCGAGCGCGATGGCCATGGTCCGGGCCACATCGTTCGCGGTGAGAGGCGAGCCGTCGGAGAATTTCAGATTGGGCCGCAGATGGAAGGTGATGGCGCGGCCATCGGCACCGAGTTCATACCGCTCGGCGAGTTCCGGCTCCACTTTGCCCGAGACGCGGTTGATGCGCACCAGCACGCCCGCCGTGAGATAGCGGATGAGTTCGGAGTGTTCTTCAGAAACGTGCAGGGGATCGAAGGTCTTCGGATCGCCCGTCATGCTGAAATGCAGTTCGGCCGCGGCAGCCAGCGAACACGCGAGCGAGAGCAGCGCGAGCGCTTTCATGCCACGCCCTCCCGCACAGGCTGCACGATTTCGAGGCAGATCATCACCAGCATGAGCAGCGCCAGGGGCGCGAGCACCCAGGGGTTGGAACGCACGGCGTCCGGCCGCTGCAGTTCGGCGAGCAGGTTGCCCCAGGAAGGCAGCGGCTCGGCCACGCCGAGCCCGAGCAGGCCGAGACTGGCTTCGGAGAGAATGTAGGCCGGAATCAGCGCGCGGAACTGCGCGATGGCGATGGCGCGCAGGTGCGGCCATACATAGACAAGCGAGATCCGCCAGTCTGAAAGACCCGCGGCGCGCGCCTGCAGCAGCCAGCCCGATTGCCGGATCTCGCGGAGCGAGGCCGCGAAAACGCGCGCCGGCCACGCCCATCCCGCCACGCCCATCAGCCCAAAGGTTAACAGGATCGATTCCCACGGGCTCGCGTTCAGGGGCAGAAGGGCGCGCAGGATGATGAACAGGAAAATCCACGGCAGCGAAAGGCAGAGCGTGGTGAGCGAGGTGAATCGCGCGAGAGGGAGAGCGAGCAGAACGGAGACGAGCGCGGCGGCGGGAGCGAGCAGAATCGAGATGCGCGTGGCGTAGAGCAGGCGCGAGAAGCGGTCGCGGCCGAGATCGTCGGTGCCCATGAGGAATGGTCCGCCGGCCGGCGCGCGCGGCGCCTCGCGGAACTGCAGGCTGTAATCCCGGGGGGCGATCTGCGGCGCAAACAGCGCAGCCAGCGCCACGAGAGCGAGCACAACCAGGGCGAAGCGGCGCAGCGCGGTCCTCATGCCATCAGTTCTCCCGCGCTGTGGGCGAGGGTGACGAAGAAGGTGATAATCAGGGCCAGCGCGCAGATGAGCGGCATGTCGCGCCCGATCGCCGCCTGCAGCGCGAGGGCGCCGATGCCGGGAATGCCGCAGATCGCTTCAATCGGGATCGCCGACCCGAAGGCCAGCACGAGCGCCACTCCCACGAGCGCCAGAATCTGCCTGAGCGAGGGCGCGATCACGTAGCGCAGAGCGATGGCCATCGGCCGCACGCCGCGGGCTCGGGCCGCGAGCAGCGCGGGCGACGCGGCGCGATCGTCGAGCAGCGCGCGGATGGTGCCGAAGAGGCGGGGGAATAATGCCAGAGCCAGCGCGAGAGCGAGGGGCGCTTCGGTGAAGAAGAACGCCAGGCCCAGCACCGCGGGCGGCACGGCGAGCAGCAGTCCGCTGATCGAATACGCGGTGGCTTCGAGAAAAACGCGCCGCGTCCACACGGCCATCCACGCAAACAGCGCGCCGAGCAGGATGCCTCCCGCGGTGCCGAGCGCCACCAGTCTGGCCGTCACCGGAGCGCGCCGGCGCAGCAGATCCGCGACTGGCTGATTGAGCGTGGCCGAGATCCCGAAGCCGCCCGTCAGCGTGCCGCGCAGATAGCGCAGATAGAAAACGGGCAGCGGGTTGTCGACCGCGTTTTTTGCATGCAGGGCGCGGAGCACTTCGGGACTGATGGAGGGGTCGAGATCTTCGGGAATCGAATCGAAGCCGGGGCTGTAGCGCACGAGCGCGGCGGCGGCAAAACCGCCGAGCAGGACGATCACGATGAGCTGAAGCAGATGGCGCGAGAGTCCGCGGGCGTTCACGACGCTGCAGCCACATCCATGGGAATCACGGCGCCGCGTTCCTTCCTGCCCAGCCGTTTGTTCTTGTACATGCGGCGGTCGGCTTCGGCCAGCAGTTCTTCGGCGTCGGAACCGTCTTCGGGATAAGTCGCCACGCCCACGCTGATGCCGAGCGCAATGGGTTCCTGCGCGTTCTGACCGGCGCGGCGCACGACGTCGCGCATGGCGTCGATCTTGCGCTCGAGGGCATCCACGTCGTCGCCCGGCATGAGGACGACGAATTCGTCGCCGCCCATGCGCGCCACGTAGTCGAGAGGCCCGCAGACCTCGCGCAGGCCCGCCGCGATGCTGCGCAGCACCTTGTTGCCGTTCAGATGGCCGAAACGGTCGTTGACGATCTTGAATCCGTCGAGATCGCAGACCACGACGGCGAGCGAGGAACGCATGCGCTGCGCCCGCGCCACTTCGTTATCGAGCGAGAGGAAGAGCGAGCGAGCGTTGGGCAGATTCGTGAGGTAGTCGGTCGTGATGGAAGTCTCGAGGCGGCGGTGCGTGAGCGCGTTCTCGATGGCGAGGGCGACCTTCGGGCTGATGGCCACGAGAATGCGCAGGTTCTCCTTGCTGAAGGCATCGCGATCGGCCTGATAAAGCGCGAGCACGCCAACAAGGCCCGAGACGCCGCTCAGCGGCACGGCCAGCGCCGAACGCAGCGTGCTGTATCTGGTGGGATCGTTCAGATAGCCGGCTTCGACCGACGGGTTGCCGTTGAGAATCGGCTTCATGTTTTCCGCGACCCAGCCGGAAAGCCCCTGGCCGATGGGGATCTCAAGCGAAGTAAAGAGCCGCAGATTCTCGCCGCTCACGTATTCGGGATGCAGCTTGTCTTCGCGGCGGATATAGATGGCGATGGTGTCATAGGGGATCAGCCGCTTCAGGCGCACGCCGACAAACGCCAGCGCCTCCTGCAGGCTCAGCGAATTGCCCAGATCCTGGGTCAGCTCGTAAAGCATCTGCGCTTCCTGGGTGGCGGCGGCAATGGAGCCCAGCGGATCGAGCAGTTCGGCGGATTCGGCGAGCGCCGGCTCCGGTTCGGCGGAATCCGCGAAGCCGGTGGCGGGCGCCAGACCGCGCTCCACCTTCACGTCCATCGACAGCCGGACCTTTTCGCCGCCCGCGCTCTGCGCCATCTTTTCGAGTTCCACGCAGCGCCGCACGAGAACGTCGACCACGACGGGATCGAAGCTCTTGCCCGATTCGCTCTGCACGATTTCCATGGCCTTGTCGAGCGGCATGGCGCGGCGATACTGGCGGTCCGAAGCGAGCGCATCGAGGCAATCGACGGCGGAAAGAATGCGCGCGCCGATGGGGATTTCCTCGCCCGCGAGACCGTACGGATAGCCGGTGCCGTCCCACTTTTCGTGGTGCGCGCGCACGATGGGAACCACCGGATAGGGGAACTTGACTTCTTCGAGGATCTCCGCGCCGACGAGCGGGTGGATCTTCATCTTTTCGAATTCTTCCGGCGTGAGACGGCCGGGTTTCGAGATGATGTGTTCGGGCACGGCCAGCTTGCCGATATCGTGCAGGAGCGATGCCGCCTGCAGGGCGTCGAGTTCCTGGGGGTTCAGGCCCAGATCCTTGCCGATTTCGGTGGCGTAGATGCGGACGCGCGCAAGGTGATCTGCGGTGGTCGAGTCCTTGGCTTCGATGGCGAGCGCCAGAGCTTCGATGGTTCGCAGATGGAGCCCGGCGATTTCTTCGGCGTGGAGTTTGTCTTTTTCGAGGCGGTCGAGATAAAGCCGGTAAGAGCGGTGCACGAAGTAGGCCATCGGGAACAGCACGATGGCGGCATGCCAGATGACCTGGCGGCTCAGCACGATGATCAACCACGCGACGGCGGCCGCCGCGAGATGGTAGGTGATCATCCAGAAGTAAGTCTTGTACCAGGTCTCGAAAACGGGCTTGTTTTCGGTGAGCGCGATCACGCCGCCCACGAGCAGCGTGTTCACCATGAAGTAGCAGACCGCGGCGAGGCCGAGCAGCACGGGATGCAGATCGCCGAGGATGGGGTTCAGCGGCCCGTGGAACACCGAGTGCGAAGCCATCACGGAGAGCGCGACCGAGCAGCAGCTGAACACCACCTGCACGGTGCGCGGGCGCACGCGCGCTTTCCACAGGCACTGGACCAGGGTGCCGCACACGCCGAGCAGCATGGCTTCCGGCATGCTGAACATCGCGATGCCGACCATGATGAAAAGGAAATTGACCGAGAGCGTGGCGAGAACGGCGGGCAGCCGGACCTTCAGGCCCGAAGTGAGAACGGTGACGAGGAAGTACAGCCAGAAGATGAAAGGCTCAGCCGAGTGGAAGCGGGCCAGTTGCAGCACGAGTCCCGTGAGCCCCGCTGCGAGGACTCCGGAGATGTAAACTTTGGCCCTGATTGGCATGAGTCAGACTTCCGTAAGCCACAGAATCCAACGTATTTTTCTGAGTCTTCATTGTACGGGAAAGGGAAACGACGTGACAATCTGGTACGGTACTGCCTGTACGCTGCTCCGCGGGATATCTCCGCGCGCCGATGCGGTGGAACACCGCAACATGTTCGAAAGAAGGAAGGACTTCATACAACATATGCAGAGAGGCCGGAGCTGAGCCGGTCCGCACAATTCCTGGGCAATAGAACCCTGCGTTTTTGGGGAGGGGCCGCGTTTGTTCTCGCGCTCAACGTCTGGATTGCGCACCGGCTCTTTGGCGCGGAGTTTCTCGGTTTCCAGTCGAACGAAGCCGCTTTCATTTCCCTCAGCCGCATCTGGCGCGACCACTGGCGCGATCTCGCGTGGTTCCCTTTCTTCGATTGCGGCATGCCGATCGAGAACGCGTATCAGCCTCTGCTGCCGGCTCTGACCGGATTCCTCAGCGCGGCCGCGTCGCTCCCGATCGGCCGCGCGTTTCATATTCTGATCGCGCTTGCGTATTGCGCCGGGCCGGTGACGCTCTACTGGCTGGTGTGGGAGTGGTCGGACTCACTGGCCGCGAGCTTCATCGCGGGATTGGTTTATTCGCTGATCTCGCCCGCAGCGATGTTCTTTCCGCCGGTTCGCGAGATCTCCGGCAGCGCACGGGCGCCGCAGCGGCTGTTCAATATCGTGTACTACGGCGAAGGTCCGCACGGGCTGGC
>DASPQQ010000272.1:0-9800 GCA_035624885.1 Bryobacteraceae bacterium
CTGCGGCCCGATTCGACGGCCTGCACCTTCTGGAAGCGGCGGGCGAGGGGCAGCGAAAACAGGCCACCCCGGCGTAGAGATCCCAGGCGGAACTGCCGCGCAGATCGCCGATGGCAAGATCCGCGAGCCGGCCGACGAGGAAGCGATTGACCTGAAAGAAGGAATCGCCGCTCACGCGGAAGATGTCTTCGTTGACGGCGTAGTCGAGCGGGCCCGCGACGCTTCCGGGAAACTCGGCGGCCATCCATTCGAAAAAGTGCCTGGCCACGGGGCGCTCGGTTTCCCGCGCATTCCACTGGATCTGCACATCGTCCGTAAAGATTTCGAGCGAGTGGAGGAAGCGCGGCCAGCGCGAATCGGTGACGAGGCGGTTGAGCTTCGCCGCGATGGCGCCGATGGCGGGCGCGGCGATGGGACAGCTTTCGATGGGGACCAGCTTGTGCGAGTTCATCTCGCGATAGCCGATCCGGCCGCCGGCGAAGTGGAACTGGGCGCGGTTGCGGTAGCCGTAGGGCGGTCCGCTGACGATCGTGACGGCTTCGGGATCGAATTCGATTTTGCCCAGCCGGCGCAGGGTTTCGACGAGAATGTCGCGTTTGAAGCGAAGCTGGGCCGAGTAGCCCGCGTGCTGGTAGTGGCAGCCGCCGCAGCGGCCGAACACGGGACAGGGCGCGGTGGTGCGGTCCGGCGAAGCTTCGATGACGCTCGTCAGTCTCGAGCGCCGCACGTGATGCCGGACGCCCGCGGGCTCGGCTTCCACGGTTTCACCGGGCAGCGTGAAGGGCACGAGCACGACTTCGCCATCGGCTCTCGCGAGGCCCTCGCCGCCATAAACCATTTTTTCGATCTTCAGGCGCAATCCCGAAGGTTAACACCGGCGCGGGAGGGGCTCCGGTACCCTGAACTTTTTTTAAACCGAAAGCGCGGTTTCATTGTCAAATGGTACTGAGTGAGGGAACGACGGCTCCGGGGAGACCGGGCTTTATTATTGCTGTATCTGCTGGTCCTTCTGGCGGGGATGCTTCCGGCGCAGAGTACGACTGCGACGCTGGTGGTCACGATTCACACCTCGGGCGGTGAAATGATCCCGACGGCCACCGTGAAGCTGGAAGGCGGCCCTTCAGAAACACACCCGGCGAGCGCCGACGCGAAGGGCGTGGCGCGCGTCGAAGGCGTGGCTCCTGGAAAATACCGCCTGGTCATTCTGGCCGGCGGCTACGACGATCTCATCACGGACGTGAACGTGGAGCCGCGCGCCGAGAGCCTGATCGACGCCGTGATGACGCCGGCTCACACGGAAGTGATCACGGTGCAGGGCGTGATCGAGACCCCGCTCGAGGAAGCAACCACGCCGGCGGTGCTCGACCGCCAGCAGGTGAAGAACATGCCGGACCGCCCGCGAACCATTTCGGATGCTCTGCCGCTGGCGCCGGGCGTGGTCCGGCTGCCCAACGGGCAGCTTCGCCTCGCGGGAAACGGCGAACACCGCAGCGCGCTGCTCATTGATTCGGCCAACGCGGCGGATCCGGCCACGGGGCAGTTCGGCGCGACACTGCCCATCGACAGCATCAGCACCATGAACGTTCTCTCGAGCCCGTTCCTCGCCGAATATGGCGGGTTCACGGCGGACGTGGTATCGGTCGAAACGCGCAAGGGCGGAGACAAGTGGACGTATGAGCTGAACGACCCGCTGCCGGAGTTCCGCTGGCGGAGCTGGCACATGGTGGGGCTCAGGTCCGACACGCCGCGCTTCAACTTCGGCGGACCGATCATCGCCAACAAACTGCATATCCTCGAATCGATTCAGTACGATATGCGGGCCACGCCGATCATCACGCTGCCGTTTCCCAATAATGAAACGCGGCGCGAGGGTTATAACTCTCTCACCGCCTTCGACTACACGCTGAATCCGTCGAACGTGATTTCGGCGACCGTGCATATCGCCGACCGGCATGCGCGCTACGAGAACCTCGACTTCTTCAATCCGGAGCCGGTCACGCCCACCGTGGCTGACGCCGTTTATTCCGCGGATCTGGTGGATCACGCGACCATCCGCGGGACTTTGCTCGACAGCGCGGTGACGCTGGCGAGTTTTCGGGCCCGCATCTGGCCGCAGGGCTTTGCGGACGAGACCATGACCCCGGCCGGCAACTACGGCAATTATTTCAGCCAGCAGACGCGCACTTCGTCGCGGATCGAGTGGCGCGAGACATGGTCGTTCACGAGATCGCTTCTCGGCACGCACAATTTCAAGCTTGGTTCGCTGGTGGGTTCGACCGCGGAACACGCGCTGATTACCGAGCGGCCCGTCAATATTCTGGATAACTCCGGAACGCTGCTGGAGAGCATCACCTTCACGGCGGGACTGCCCATCTCCCGCAACGACACCGAGGCGGACTTCTTCGCTCAGGATCAGTGGATCATCGCTTCGCGCCTCTCGCTGAATCTGGGGCTGCGGGTCGGCGAGCAGGAGGTCACCGGCGCCTGGCACCTGGGACCGCGACTGGGCCTTGTCTGGACGCCGCTGAAGGGTGGCCGCACGGTGCTGCGCGCGGGCAGCGGCGTCTTCTACGACCGCGTGCCGCTGAACGTCTACGGGTTCGCGCTCTATCCGGACGAGATCATCACGACGTACAACCCGGACGGCACGATTCTCACCGGTCCGGACCGTTACTTCAACCTGACCGAAGCGCCTGCGCCGCACCATTCGCCTCTGATCTACCGCAGCAACCAGCCGGGCGCCTTTACGCCGAACAGCATCAACTCGAACATCGAACTGGAGCAGATTGTCTCTTCGCGCCTCAGACTGCGGGCCGACTATCTGCAGAGCCTTGCGAGCGGCCTGATCGTGCTGGCGCCGGAAGTGTCATCCACCATGCACGCGTTTGGGCTGAACGGCGACGGAGCATCGCACCTGCACCAGTTCGAACTCACCGCGGCGGCGACGGCGCGCAAGGAAGATCAGATTTTCCTTTCTTACGTGCGCTCGAGCTCGATCGGCAACATGAACGAATTCAGCAACTATCTGGCGAACTATCCGCTCGCCGTGATCCTGCCGGATGCGAAAGTGCATCTTCCGGGCGATGTGCCCAACCGCTTTCTCGGATGGGGCACGATTTCGTTTCCGAAGAAATTCCGGCTCTCGCCCAAGGTTGAGTACAGGACCGGTTTCCCGTACTCCTCTTACAACGCGCTGCAGCAGTACGTGGGGCTTCCGAACCAGTCGCGCTTTCCCGCGTTCTTCTCATTCGATGCGCGCATCACCAAAGACGTCAAATTCACGGACAAGTACACCGGGCGTTTCGGCGTTTCGGCTTCCGATCTGACCAATCATTTCAATCCGATCAGCGTGCATGCCAACATCGCCGATCCGGCTTTCGGTCTGTTCTTCGGGACTTACCGGCGGCGCTATACGGCCGACTTCGACATCCTGTTTTAGAATATCTTTATCGAGACTGAGGCACGGCGCGCCACGAGGGTTCGGGCGCGAGGGGCGTGATGGCAGAATAAAAGATTGGTCTCGATGGTGAAAACAACACTGTGAAGAAAACACTCTTCCTGAGCCCTCCTTCCTTTGACGGCTTCGACGGCGGAGCCGGAGCCCGATATCAGGCCAAGCGCGAAATCACCTCCTACTGGTTTCCGACCTGGCTGGCGCAGCCCGCGGCTCTCGTGCCCGGCAGCAAGCTGATGGATGCGCCGCCGCACCACCAGACGATGGACGATGTGCTGGCCATCGCCAACGATTACGAACTGTTTATCCTGCACACCAGCACGCCGTCGCTCAAGAACGACGCGCAGTGCGCCGAAGCGATCAAGGCGAAGAATCCGCACGCGCAGATCGGATTCATCGGGGCGCACGCGGCAATTCTGCCGGTGGATACGCTGAAGCAGTCGCAGGCGATCGACTTTGTCTGCCGCAACGAGTTCGACTATACATGCCTCGATCTGGCGAAGGGCTTGCCCCTTTCGGAGATCCGCGGGTTGAGCTACCGCGATTCAGCCGGCCGCATCCAGCACAATCCGGAACGCGAACTGATTCACGACTGGGATGCGATGCCCAGCGTGCTGCCCGTTTATCACCGCGATCTGAAGATCGAGAACTATTTCATCGGTTATCTGCTGCATCCGTACGTTTCGTTCTATACGGGCCGCGGGTGTCCGGCGAAGTGCACGTTCTGCCTGTGGCCGCAGACGATCGGCGGTCATGTGTACCGGACGAAATCGCCGGCCGCGGTGATCCGCGAAATGGAAGTCGGCAAAGAGCTGTTCGGCAGCCGCGTGCGCGAATGGATGTTCGACGACGATACGTTCACGATCGACAAGGAACGCGCCGTCGAAATCGCGAAGGGCATGAAGAAGCTGAAGCTCACGTGGTCCTGCAATGCGCGCGCGCATCTCGATTACGGGACCCTGAAGGCGCTGCGGGATAACGGGCTGCGCCTGCTTCTGGTGGGCTTCGAATCCGGCAATCAGGCGATTCTGAACCGGACGAAGAAGGGCCTGGTTCTCGATACCGCGCGCCAGTTCATGAAGAACTGCCGCAAGCTGGGAATCCGGGTGCATGGCACCTTCATGATCGGGCTCCCGATCGAGACGAAGGAGACCATCGAAGAGACGATTCGTTTCGCCGAAGAGATCGATCCGTTCTCGATTCAGGTTTCGATTGCCGCGCCGTATCCCGGCACCGAGCTCTACCGCCAGGCGACGGAAAACGGCTGGCTCGACAGCAGCGCGCTGGTTTCGGGCAACGGCCTGCAGATCTCGACACTGCGCTACAGCCACCTGTCGCCGGATGAGATCGAAGATGCCGTCGAGCGCATGTACCGGCGCTTCTACTTCCGGCACCGGCCGATTCTGCGCTTCCTCCGCGAGATGGCGACGGATCGCCAGATGCTGGTGCGCCGCCTGCGCGAGGGCGGGGAATTCTTCAGCTACCTGCGCGAACGCAAGCAGATCGTGCGGTCGCGGCATCAGCAGCAACAGCCGGCGTAGTGAACGATGGCGGGCCGTCGGCATCGGCGCCAAGGCTCGTTGACATAAACGCTAAATTGTCCTATTCTCGATCAGGAATGACATAATTCCTGAGCCCAGTTGGCGTTTACGCATCCGAAAAGGAGTGCCATACATGAGAATCAGGGCTTTCGCCGCTTCAGTGTTGCTTCTGGCCCCCATGGCATGGGGTCAATCGATCACCGGACTTTGGGACGCGACCATCGAAGTCAATGGTGCAAAGATCCCGTTCCGCATGGAATTTGCCGGTACGGGCAAGAACGTCAAAGGATGGTTTTTCAACGGGGAGGACCGCGAAATCTCGAGCTCCGGCAATTACGACAACGGCTCGCTGGTGCTCAATTTCGACAGCTACGCTTCCGTGCTGCGCCTGAACTTCGCGAATGACGCGCTCGACGGTTCCTATGTGACGCGGACCCGCACGATGCCGATTCATGCGGTTCCGGCCACTGCCCACGTGCCCTCCGCAGAAAGGGCGCCGGATATTTCCGGGCTGTGGATCATGGAAGGCGTGAACAGCACGAAGGGCGAGAAGGCCTGGAATCTGGTGCTGCGGCAAAAGGACGACGTGGTCTCGGGAGCGATCCTTCGCATCGACGGAGACACCGGCACGCTCGAGGGCAGCTATAAGAACGGGGCCTTCCTGCTGAGCCATTTCTCCGGGGCGCGTCCTTCGCGGATTCTGATCACGCCGCAGGCCGATGGGAGCCTGGTGGTGGATCTCAACGGCGAGCACCATGCGGGCGGCGGCATTACCGCGCTGCGGCCGGAGGTTGTGAAAGCCAGGGGCCTGCCGCTGCCGGACGATCCGGCGACGCACACCGGCGTCAAGGATCCGACCCGGCCGTTTACATTCAGCTTTCCGGACCTGAGCGGGAAGGTCGTCTCGAACACGGACGCGCGGTTCCAGGGCAAAGTCGTTCTGATCGACATCAGCGGTAGCTGGTGCCCGAACTGCCACGATGAAGCGCCGTTCCTTGAGACGCTCTACGAGAAGTACCACGGCCAGGGGCTGGAAATCGTGACGCTCTCGTTTGAAGAGGAAGATCAGCTGAAGAATCCGGTTCGCCTCAGGGCGTTCATCAAAGAGTACGGGATCAAATACACCGTTCTGCTGGGCGGCGAAACCGGCACCGCGCAGGAGAAGCTCACGCAGGCGGTTCACTGGGATGCGTGGCCGACCACGTTTTTTGTGGGCCGCGACGGGCTGGTGAAAGCGGTGCACAGCGGTTTTCCGGGACCCGGCAGCGGAGAGCTGTACAAGCGCGATACCGAAGAGGCCGTCTCCACGGTGGAACGCCTGCTGGCGGCCAACGAGACCTCGCAGAAGTAACCAGGAGAGCGGAAGTTCCGGAAGAGGCGGTCGCCGGAGCAGGCGCACGGCGGGACTATTGCGACAGATTGCCGCACCGAGTCTCTCCATATATAATTCGCCCATGCCTGAAGAGAAAGAAACAGGGAACGTATCCCGCCGTGCCGTGATCATGAGCGCGGCCATCGTGCCCGTGGCTGCGATCCGTTCCGCGGCCGCCCCCGGCGCGACAGATAACGCCAAAGCCCCGGCCCTGACGCCGGATCAGCTCAAGCTCGTCGAAGCGTTCGCGGACCGGCTGATCCCAAAAGACGAAAACGGTCCGGGCGCGAGCGAGTGCGGCGCCGCCAATTACATCGACCGCCAGCTGGCCGATTACCTCGCGCCCGAGAGAGCCTCTTTCGTCGATGGGCTGACGGCGACGAATGCTTACGCGATGAAATCGCACGGCAGGAACTTTGTCGACCTGACGCCCGAGATGCAGGACATGGTGCTGACCGCGATCGACAGCGGCACGGCCGAAGGATTCGCGAACTCCCGCGCGTTTTTCACCCGTTTCCGCCGCCTCACTCTCGAAGGCACATTCAGCGACCCGTACTACGGCGGCAATAAGAACTTCGCAGGCTGGGACATGATCGGTTATCCCGGGCCGCGCCTCGCCGTTGGCCCCGACGAGCAGAAGATGAACGTCACGATAAAACCTGTGCGGATGTCGGTCTGGGGAGGGGTGAAAGATGGCCATTAATCTCAAACCAGTCGATGTTGCGGTGGTAGGGCTCGGCGCTGCCGGCGGCGTGGCGGTGCTGCCGCTCGCGAAGGCGGGGCTGCGCGTGGCCGGCATCGAAGCGGGCACCTGGATGGACCCGCACAGGCAGTATCACGCCGACGAGATCTTCAATAACGTTCGCGGCGGCGTGACCTCGGTGCAGAAAGCCAACCGCGAAATTCCCACGGTTCGCGAGAACGATAAGTCCCCCACGCGTCCGCGGGGAACGATTCATCCGATGATGAACGCGATCGGCGGCACGTCGATTCACTACTGGGCCTCCGCGTGGCGCCTCAAGCCCTGGGATTTCCGCACGAAGAGCGAGACCATCAAACGCTACGGCGCGGGCGCTCTGCCGAAAGGTTCCACGCTCGAAGACTGGCCGATCAGCTACGACGACCTCGAGCCTTATTACGACATCATCGAGCACGAAGTCGGCGTCTCGGGGAAGGCCGGAAATATCAAGGGCGTGCTCGATCCCGCAGGCAACGTCTACGAAGGCCCGCGGCAGCGCGACTATCCGATGCCTCCGCTGCGCGGCACTGAATATACCGAGCACATGATGGCGGCGGCGAAGAAGATGGGGCTGAAGCCGTTCCACGGTCCTTCCGCCATCAACTCGCAGAATTACAACGGACGCCCAGGCTGCGTTTATCACGGTTACTGCGGACGCGGCGGCTGCCACATCAGCGCCAAGAACTCGACTGCCGTCAGCACGATTCCGGCGGCGCAGAAGTTCAAGAACTTCACGATCACCGATCTTGCGCACGTGACTCGCATCGGCGTCGATGCCAACGGCCGCGCTTCGGGCGTCACCTATATCAAGGACGGAAAAGAATACTTCCAGCCGGCTAAGGTCGTACTCATCGCGTCGTACACATACGAGAACTCGCGCCTGTTCCTGCTTTCGAAGTCGAAGGCATTCCCCAACGGGATCTCGAACAACCATGGGCAGGTTGGGCGGCATTTCTTCAGCCACTGGCAGGGCAGCCCGGTGATGGCGCTGTTCCCGTTCAACATCAACGTCTGGTATGGGACGCCGGCCCAGACCACCGTCGTCGACGATTTCGCCGACGATAACTTCGATCACACGGGGCTCGGTTTCATCGGCGGCACGTCGATCAGCCTCGGCACCGAGATGCATCCGATCGAGGCCGCGGCCATGCAGACTTTCGGCATGGCGCCGCAGTGGGGCTCGAAGTGGAAGGCCTTCGTGAAGCAGAACGCGGCCCGCTGGACCTCTTCTTATCTGCAGACCTCGACCTTCCCCTATGAACAGAACTATCTCGATCTCGATCCCGAAGTGAAGGACCCGCTCGGCGATCCAGTGTGCCGCGTGACCAACGCAGCCATGCCGAACGAAGCCCGGGCTGCGGCGTTCGGCCAGGCGAAAACTGAAGACTGGTTCCGCGCCGCGGGCGCGATTGAAGTTCTGCGCGGACCGGCAGGCCCGGGCGGCGTTTCGACGCACGCTTACGGCGGTCTCCGCATGGGCGACAACCCGGAAACCAGCGTTGTCGACAAATGGGGCATGTCGCACGAAGTGCCGAATCTGGGGGTGCTGGGCGCTTCCACCATGGTCACGAGCGGCGCACGCAACCCGACTCTTACTGTGCAGGCGCTCGCCTGGCGCACCGCGGAAAACATCGTGAAAAACTGGAAAACAATCAGCGTGAAGGGCTGATTCCAGGAGAGAATACAGAAATGCACATCTCACGTTTCCTCACAACAGCAGTTGCACTTGCGGCAAGCGTCAGCGCTGTTTACGCGCAGGGTGGCAGAGGCCGCGGCCCGGGCATCCCGCCCCCACTGAAGATCACCATTCCCGGATTCTCGGACGGCGGGGCGATACCTTCCACTTACGGTTGCGCGGCGGGCAAGCAGGGCGTGTCGCCGGCGATCCAGTGGAGCGGCGCTCCGGACGGTACGCAGTCGTTCGCGCTGATCCTCCACGACACCGATCTGATGATGGGCGGTGACGACGTTCTGCACTGGGCCATCTTCAACATCCCCGGCACCGCGACCGGCCTTCCGGAAGGCGTGCCGGCGAAAGACAAGCTCGACGACGGCAGCCAGCAGTTGCAGAACATCGGGCGCAGCCTCGGCTACTTCAACCCCTGCCCGCCGCCGCCGACCGTGCACCACTACATCATCGAGATCTTCGCGGTCGATTCGAAGCTCGATGCGTCGATCAACACCCGTGCGGATCTGATGAAGGCGCTCGCCGGACACGTGAAGGCCAAGGGCACTTACGTCGGGACGTATCACCAGTAAGCTGAGTTATTGAGTTGTTTTGAAGCGGCGGTCACGGAAGGGTGGCCGCCGCTTTTGTTTTACGGCTGAATTTTGTAATCGCCCTGTTTGCCGGCCCGGTGGGCGATGTGGCAATTGCTGCAGGCTTCCTGGACTTTTCTGAGCGCGAGGATCTGCTCGACCTGGGCATCGAGACCGCCGATCGATTTCGCCGCATCGCGCGCCGTATTGGCGAATTCGACCGCGTCGGCGCTCTGGTGCGCGGCGAGGAATCTGCTCACTTCGTCGAACTGCGCCGCAAGCTTGTCCGCATTCTCCCTGAGCGGCGATTTGTCCTTCGAAACGATCACGTTCCGGACGCCCGTGACCAGCGGCTGCATGCCCTTCATCCACGTCTGGAACTGCGCTTTCTCTTCAGCCGTGAGTTCGAGCGGCTTCAGCATCTTCACCGTATCG
>DASPQQ010000273.1:0-5516 GCA_035624885.1 Bryobacteraceae bacterium
GAAAGCAGCGCCGATGCAGTCGAGCGCGGTGAGCCCGGGTTTGAGATCGCCTTCGATGGTGCTCACCATGTGGTGCACCGTGGCGAAGGTTTCGATCTGCTGAAAGCCGGTCACTTTGACGGAACCGGTGCGGCAGACGCGGCCGAGATCGTTGCGGACGAGATCGACGATCATGAGGTTTTCCGCGCGGGTCTTCCCATCGGATGCGAGTTGGCGGGGGTCGGAGGAGCGTGGCGCGGTGCCTTTGATCGGCTTCGAGGTGACGTGGCCATCCGCCGTGACGTTCAGGAAGAGCTCCGGCGAGGAACAGGCGATGGCGATTTCTGGCGTGCAGAGGAACGCCGCATAGGGCGCGGGATTGAGTTGCCGCAGGATTTCGAAGTAAGCAAGAGGATCGATGGTGCAGGGTCCGCGGAGTTCGTTGGTGAGGCAGATTTCGTAGCTCTCCCCCGCCCGGATGGCTTCGAGACATTTCGCGATATTGGCGAGATACTCGGGTTTCGATTGATGGAATCGCAGGGCTCCGGCCGCACCTCCCGGTTGCGGGGTTTCGCGTCGATCGAAGCGAAAGGACCAGGTCTGGCCGGTGAAATGGTCGATCGCCATCCAGCGCTCGGCTTGGATGAAGAAGGGTTCTTTTTCGTAGGTGAACCAGCCGATCCATCCTCCCTGGAACGGGAACGGGAGGGCGGGGTCGGGCTCCGCGCGGCGCCTCAGATCGGGGATTGCCTGGCGGCCATGGCCGATATAGCTGAAGCGGCCGCCGTGTTCTCCGTCGAGCCAGAAATAGCAGTCAGGCTGCATGGAAATTGCGGAGCATGGTATTGCCGTGCGGCGTGGCAATCGATTCGGGATGGAACTGAACGCCGGTGATCGGTCTGGTTTTGTGGCGCACGGCCATGATTTCGCCTCGCGCGGTCCAGGCGGTTGGTTCGAGACAATCGGGCAGATCGCGGGCGATGAGCGAGTGGTAGCGCGTGGCTTCGAAGGGGTTCGGCACATCCCGGAAGAGCGGGTCGCCGTTGTGCAGGATCCGGCTGGTGCGCCCATGCATGATCTCGTCGGCCGGCTCGATCCGCGCGCCAAAGGCGTGGCAGATCCCCTGATGACCGAGACAGACTCCCAGAATCGGGCGATCGAGTTCCTCGATGGCGCGTCGGCAGATGCCGAAATCGAGCGGGTTCTCCGGCCTTCCCGGTCCGGGCGAGATGATAAGCCGGTCGAAATGGAGAGTGTTGAGTTGTTCCCAGGAGAGTTCGTCGTTGCGAACGACGATGGGTTCGGTCCCGGTGATCTCGGCGACGGCCTGCACCAGATTGAAGGTGAAGGAGTCGTAGTTATCGAGGATCAGTGTCAACCACGTAAGCTACCACGAGCGGCGCAGCCGCGACGGCGTAAATACATGACACGCGACGCTATCATCTATTGAGATGGCAGAATCCCCTATAACCGCGCGAGAAAAGGACTTCGCAACCTGGTATCAGGACGTCGTTTTGCAGGGCGACATGGCCGAGCCGGCCGAAATCGTAAAAGGCTGCATGGTGATCAAGCCCAACGGCTATGCCGTGTGGGAGGTGATTCAGCGCGAGCTGGATACCCGCTTCAAGGCCAGCGGTCACCAGAACCTTTACTTTCCGCTCCTGATTCCGGAGAGCTTCCTCAGGAAAGAAGCCGAGCACGTGGAAGGGTTCTCGCCGGAACTCGCGATCGTCACCATCGCGGGCGGCAAGAAGCTCGAAGAGAATTACGTCATCCGGCCGACTTCAGAAACCATCATCGGCCACTTCTTCGCGCGCTGGATTCAGAGCTATCGCGACCTTCCCCTCCTCTATAACCAGTGGGCCAACGTGATGCGCTGGGAGCTGCGCACGCGCCTGTTCCTGCGCACCAGCGAATTCCTCTGGCAGGAAGGCCACACCGCGCATTCCTCGCACGAAGAGGCGATGGAGGAAGTGATCCGCATGCTGCACGTCTACGCGGACGTGACGGAGAACGTGATGGCCATGCCGGTGGTCCGGGGCCTCAAGACGCAGGCCGAACGGTTCGCCGGGGCGCTGCGGACGTATTCGATCGAGGCCATGATGCAGAACGGTCTGGCGCTGCAGGCCGGCACGAGCCACGATCTCGGCCAGAATTTCGGCAAGGCTTTCGAAGTTCAGTTCCAGACGAAGGAAGGCAAGCTCGATTACGTCTGGCAGACGAGCTGGGGCGTGAGCACGCGGCTCGTGGGCGGGCTGATCATGACGCATTCGGATGACAAGGGTCTGGTGCTGCCGCCGAAAGTGGCGCCGGTGAAGGCCGTGATCGTGCCGATTTACCGCAAGGATGAAGAGCGCGCGCAGGTGATGGAAGTGGCGGCGCGTCTCGCAAACGACATGGGCGGGATTCTGGGCGGCATCCAGGTGGACCAGCGCGAAGGCCAGAGCCCGGGCGCGAAGTTCTTCCACTGGGAGCGGCGCGGCGTGCCGGTGGTGTTCGAGCTGGGGCCGCGCGATCTGGCGAGCGGCAACATCGTGATGAAGCGCCGCGATACGGGATCGAAGGAAGTGATCGCGCAGGCGGATGCCGTGGCGAAGCTGAACGCGACGCTCGAGACGATCCAGACCGATCTTTTCAACAAAGCGAAACAGAGACTGAAGGACAATACGGTTCTCGCCAATTCGATTGAGGAAGTGGAATCGATTCTGAACGAGGACGTGACGGCGGAAAAGGGCGGCGGCAAGTTCGTGATGGCGCATCTGGCCGACGATCCCTCGAACGACCGCCGCATCAAGGAATTCAAGGCCAGCGTGCGCAACATCCCGCTGGTGGATGAGTTTGACGGCCCGGGGAAATGCATCCTCACCGGCGTGCCGGTGGAAAAGAGAGTGGTGATTGCGAAAGCTTACTAGCCTGCTGCTGGGTCTGGCGATGGCGGCGCCGGTGCTGGACGCGCAGGCGATCGAACGCAACTGGCTGCGCTACCCGCCGGTCATCGCGACGCGTTCGAATGGCGCGGATATCTATGCTGTCGGGGACGCTCACAGCGACTACGTCCGGCTGTCGCGCGTGCTCAAGGCCGCGGGGCTCATCGACGACAAGCACAACTGGACCGGCGGCCGCTCGATCCTCGTCGTGACCGGCGACATGATCGACAAAGGGCCGCGCGCGCTCGACGTGCTGAACCTGCTCAACGAACTGCGCGGCGAGGCGGGCTCGATGGGCGGGCGCGTGATCATCCTCGCGGGCAACCATGAGGCGGAGTTTCTGGCCAACCCGAAAGCCAAAAAAGGCGCGGAATTCGCCAGCCAGCTGCGGGCAGACAAACTGGATCCGGAAGAAGTGGGACGCTGCGAAGGTCCGGTCGGCGTGTTCCTCTGCACCCTGCCCTTTGCCGCCAAAGTGGATGACTGGTTCTTCTCCCATGCCGGCAATTCGGGCGGGCGTTCGTTCGAAAAGCTCGCGGCGGATATTCAGGCGGGCGTCGACAAGGATGGCTACAGAACGAAAGAGCTGATTGGCGAGGACTCCGTGCTCGAAGCGCGGCTCGATAAGGACGGCCCCAACGGCAAGCCCTGGCTCGAGGAGCGCATGCCGAAGGAAGATGAAAAGGCTCTGCTCGAGACCAACGCCGCCGCGCTCGGCGTGAAACATATCGTGGAAGGCCACAAGCCGGCGGAAGTCGTATTTCAGGACGGCGTGGTCCGGCATGCGGGCGAAATGTTCCAGCGCTGGGGCCTGTTCTTCCTGATCGACACCGGCATGAGCGAGGGCGTGAACGACAGCCACGGCGCCGTTCTGCACATTTCGAAGGACACCGGCACGGCCATTTGCCCGGACGGGACGCAGACGCTCCTCTGGAGCGCGGCGGAAAAGCAGGACGTGGGCCGCGCAAAACCCTGCCGATAACCGTAACCAAACGGCCCCTCGGCGCATTTCATTGGCTGGAAGTGTCTATGAATCCTGATTTTTCCCTGATGTCGCGCCGCATGTTTCTTGGCGTTGCCGCCGCTGGTCTTGCGCGGGCGCAGGCGCCTGACGCGACGTTTTCGACCGACGTCAAAGTGGTCAACGTGCTGGCCTCCGTGCACGATAAAAGCGGCAAAATCGTTTCCGATCTGACCAAAGACGACTTCGACCTGAGCGAAGACGGCCGTCCGCAGGTGATCAAATACTTCTCGCGCGAGACCGATCTCCCGCTCACCCTGGGCCTGCTGGTGGATACCAGCGGCAGCCAGCGCATGGTGTTGGGCGACGAGAAATCGGCCAGCTACCGGTTCATGGAGCACGTGCTGCGCCCGGACCGGGATCAGGCCTTTGTGCTGCACTTCGACTTTGAAGTCGAACTGCTGCAGGATGTGACGCCGTCGCGCGAGAAGCTGGAAAAGGCGATCGGGCAGATCGGCCTTGCCGAACAGAATCAGCCGCAGATGCGGCGCGGTGGTGGCGGTTACCCCGGCGGGGGTATGGGCGGTCGCGGCGGCGGGACCACGCTCTACGACGCGATCCTGCTCGGCTCGAATGAAATCATGCGCAAACTGCAGGGGCGGAAGGCGCTGGTCGTTCTCACCGACGGCGTCGACAACGGCAGCCGGACGACGCTCCTCGGCGCGATCGACGCCGCCCAGAGAGCCGATACGCTCGTCTATTCGGTCTATTTCACCGGCGAGGAACCGATGCAGCAGCCCTTCGGCGGCTACGGCGGCCGCGGCATGGGGCGGCGCGGCGGCATGAGCCGCTATCCGCAGCCATCGCGCCCGGATGGCAAGAAGATCCTGCAGCAGATCTCGAAGGAAACCGGCGGCGGGTTCTTCGAGGTGTCGCACAAGATGACGATCGACCAGATCTACGACCGCATCGAAGACGAGCTGCGCAGCCAGTACAGCCTCGGCTACACGTCGGACAAGACGGATTCCTACGGGTTCCGGCGCATCGCCCTGACGGTGAAGCAGAAGAACATGGTGGTGCAGACGCGCGACGGCTACTACCCGCAGTAATGTACACGCGGCTTCAGGGACTGTGTGAGAACTGCGCTCAGGGCCTTTGCTCCCAAGTAGCCGCTGAGGAAATCCGGGACAGACTCCTTTTTCGCGTTACAAAACTTCTGCGTGAGAGCCAGGACGGCGCGAAAAAGGCTGTCTGTACCGGATTTTCCGGACCACGCTCGTAGCCGAATACCCGTGAACCGGAGTTCTCACACAGACTCTTCAGCCGCGTTTGCGTCAGTTGTAAGCGCCGGCGGCCTTGAAGTCGCCCGCCTTCACGATCGACACAGCCGATACGTCGATATGCCGTTTGATCGCGGCGTTGACCTGATCGGCCGTCAGGGCCTGCAGCTTCGCGTCCATGTCTTCATCCCACTTCATGGTGCGGCCGAATTCTTCGCGGAGGGCGAGCACGCGCAGCAACTGCGCATCCTGCGAGCGGCCCACGTTCCGTTCGTCGCGGATCGCCTTCTTCGCCGCTTCCACTTCGGCGGCCGTGAAACCGTCGCGCACGGTCTTCGCCAGCTCGTCTTTGAAGCTGGCTTCCACCTT
>DASPQQ010000274.1:0-7451 GCA_035624885.1 Bryobacteraceae bacterium
GGTCTTCATCGGCTTGTTGTTCTCGATATCCGCCATGCCGTGCGCTTCGAAGTGGACGATCTTTCCCTTGCGGGCAACCAGCGTCACCGCGCCCGAGAAATCCTTCGCGTCGATGTGGCTCTGGATCATGGGATGGATGCGTTTGAGCCGCTCCGCCGACATCCCGACTTCATCGGGTTTCGACTGCGGGAGACTCGCGGCAAGAAGCGGCAGCGTGAGAAAAGCGCAAATGATCGTCTTCACGGAAGACGAGTCTACTACAGATTTCTAGCGGTGCAGCCGCAGCGGGACGCCGCCTTTGGGCCGCAGCGTGATGTAGGGTTCGAGGCCGATCGGCTTGTCGGAGAGGAGTTCCATGGAGCGGATGTGCTGGCCGATGGTGTGCAGAATGATCTGGCCTTCCATCAGCGCGAACTGGTTGCCGATGCAGATGCGCCGGCCGCCGCCGAACGGCATATAGGCGAATTTCGGCAGCTTCGCCTCGCGCTCGGGCAGGAAGCGGTCGGGATCGAAACGCAGCGGATCTTCGAAGAAGCGCGGATCGCGATGCAGCAGCCAGGGCGCGATCATCACGAGATCCTGCGGCGTCACCTTGAAACCGCCGATCGAGGTTTCGCGGATCGGCGTGCGCGCGAGCAGGAACGCCGGGGGATAGAGCCGCATCGCTTCCTTCATCACCTGCAGGGCGAAGGCTGGGCCGTCATTGCGCAGGCGCTCGAAATACCGCGGGTTCTTCGCGAGCAGATACCAGGACCACGCCGTCGCCTGCGCGGTGGTTTCGTGGCCGGCGAGGAACAGCGTCATGGCTTCATCGCGCACCTGCTGATCGGTGAGATGCTGGCCGGTCTCTTCGTCCTTCGACATCATCAGCATCGACATCAGATCGCCGTGGTCGGCGCCGGTTCTGCGGCGGTCCGCGATCATCCCGAAGATGGTGGCATCGAGCCGTTCGAGCGCGGCCCGCTCCTTCTTCCGGTATGGAAGCTGGAATGGCATGACGCGGATGCGGATATCGGCCGATTCCTGGACCGTGGTGATATCGGCGCCGAGCGAATCGGCTTTGTCGAGAAGATCGACGTCGAAGAGCGTGCGGCCGACGATGCCGAGCGTGAGCCGCATCATCTCCTGCGACATGTTGACCTGCTGGCCGTCGCGCCACGCGGCCTGCGCGGCGAGCGTCTGCTGTGTCATCACATCGGCGTACTTCGAGACGCGCTGGTGAGCAAAGGACGGCGCCACGAGTTTGCGCCGCTGGCGGTGCGCTTCGCCTTCGCTCGTGAGCAGGCCGTCACCGAGCAGCGGGCGCGCGATGATGCGCAGCACCGGGCCTTTGACGTACTCGTCGACGTGTTCGACCAGAACTTCGGGGATCAGCTCCGGCACGTTCACGATCACGAAACTGCGCGGGCCGAGCCGCACCCGTTCGATGCGCTGGACGTTCGTGCCGATGCGCTCGATGAGACGCAGCCGGTTGCCGAAAAGAGCGCGAACAACCTGGAAGATCTGGCCGACCATCGTTACTCGAACTGAATCTGGGCGATCACAAGCGTCGGCATGACCTGGTTCCAGTTCTCGGGAACATCGTCGAATGGCAGCCGGAAGTTCTTGGCTTCGCCGGGAGCGAGCGAGCCGTTGCCGGTGGCTCCGCCCACGATGGGCACGCGCTCGCGCTTCACCACCTGCTCGCCGTAATCGCGGAAGACGCAGGTCACTTCGGCCAGCTTGATTCTGCGGCTGCCGTTGTTGCGGATGGTGCCGAGGATTTCGATGAGCCGCCCGTTCGCCATGCTTTCCGAAGCCTGCATGCGGACGCCTTCGAGCGTGAGGTGGTCGAGATAATCGCGGGCCTCGTCGCTGAGAACCGGTGGGGGCGGAGGCGCGGCTTTGGGGCCGAACGTGAGCCAGCCGAAGACGCCGAGGATGAGTACGATCGCGAGCCCGATGACGATCGTCGCGGGCGAGATCTTGACCTCCATCTTGTTGTTGTCAGCGTCCGGCAACGGTCATCTCTCCAAACATGAGGGTCGGGGCGGCGACGGAGGCGTGGAATTCGAGATCGCTGCCGATCGCGGCGATGCCATTCAGCATTTCCTGTAGTGTACTGGCGATCGTGACCTCCGAGACCGGGAAGGCCAGTTCGCCGTCGCGGATCCAGATGCCCACGGCGCCGCGCGAGTAATCGCCGGTGACGGTGTTGACCGCGCTGCCGATCAGCTCCGTCACGTAGAAGCCGTTCTTCACGCTTTTCAGCATGTCCTCGGGTGAAGTGACACCGGCTTCGAGGAAGAAGTTCCCGTGGCCGATGCCGGCGTTGCCGGTGATGCCGCGCGCGGCGTTGCCGGTGGTTTTGAGGCCGAGTTTGCGCGCCGTGTACGTGTTGAGCAGGTAGCTCTTCAGCACGCCTTTTTCGATCACCGGAGTGCGGCGCGTGGGGACGCCTTCGTCATCGAAAGGCTGCGAGCCGAAGAGCCCGGGAATGGTGCCATCGTCGATGAGCGTGATCTGGTCCGACGCGATCTTTTCACCGAGCTTGCCGGCGAGGAACGAGGCGTTGCGGTAGATGGAGCGGCCATCGACGGCTTCGAAGATATTGCCGAGCAGGGTGCGGGCGATGCGCGGCTCGAAGATCACCGGAACCTTCCGGGTTTCGATCTTGGTCGCGCCGAGACGGCGCAGCACGCGCTGGGCAGCTTTGCGGCCGACCGATTCGGGCGAATCGAGCGTCGAGTAATCGCGCGCGATGGTGAACCAGTAATCGCGTTCCATCATGCCGTTGTCCATCGCGACCGGCACGGCGGCGATCGAACAGTAGCTGGCGCGATAAGAGCCGAGGAAACCGCGCGAGTTGGCAAAGACGCGGCCGCTGGTCGAGGAATCGAAAGAACCGCCTTCGGAGTTGGTGATGCGGGGATCGGTTTCGAGCGCGGCGGCTTCGGCGCGTTTCGCCAGCACAATGCGTTCTTCCGTGGGGAGTTCGGCGGTGCGATCGGAGTAAAGCTTCAGATCGGTCTGCAGAGAACCGAGTTCATCGGGATCGGGAAGGCCCGCGTGGGGGTCTTCGGTGGTGACATCGGCGAGATCGATGGCCGAGCGCACCATGCGCGCGATGCCTTCCTTCGTGAGATCGGACGTGTACGATGCGCCCATGCGCTTGCCGATGAGCACGCGCAGGCCGGCGCCTCGCGAGCCGGCTTCCTTGAGAGTTTCGAGTTCGCCCATCCGGAGGTTGGCGGAGAATTCGTCGCCTTCGGCGATGGTGCATTCGGCGTCGGTGGCGCCGAGTTCAAGAGCCTTCTGCACAACGTCAGCGGCTAATTGAGGGAGTTCGCCAAAAGTCAAGCGGTTCCCCCGACGGTCATGCGGTCGATGCGGACAGTCGGGATGCCGACTCCGACCGGGACGCTCTGGCCTTCCTTGCCGCAGACGCCGATGCCTTCATCGAGCTGCAGGTCATGGCCGACCATGCTGACGTGCTTCATGGCTTCGGGCCCGTTGCCGATCAGCGTGGCATTGCGGACGGGGCGGGTGAGTTTGCCGTCTTCGATGAGATAGCTTTCCGAAGCCGAGAAGACGAAATTGCCGCTCGTGATGTCGACCTGCCCGCCCGCGAAGTTGGCGCAGTAGAGGCCTTTCTTCACGGACTTGATGATGTCTTCGGGTTCACTCTCGCCCGCCAGCATGAAGGTGTTGGTCATGCGGGGCATGGGGATGTGTTCGTAGCTTTCGCGGCGGCCGCTGCCGGTGAGCGGGGATTTCGTGATGCGGCTCGAAAGCTTGTCCTGCAGGTATCCGCGCAGGATGCCGTTTTCGACGAGGACATTGCGCTGGGTTTCGTTGCCTTCGTCATCGACGTTGAGGGAGCCGCGGCGTCCGCCGATGGTGCCGTCGTCGACGATGGTGCAGAGCGGGCTCGCGACCTGCTGGCCGATGCGGCCGGAATAGGCGGAGACGCCTTTGCGGTTGAAGTCAGCTTCGAGGCCGTGGCCGACGGCTTCATGGAGCAAGACACCGGGCCAGCCGGGGCCAAGAACGACGACCTGTTCGCCGGCCGGCGCTTCGACGGCATCGAGCTGGACGATGGCCTGACGGGCGGCTTCTCTCGCGAAATATTCAGGCGTGCGTTCGGTCTGGAAATAGCTGAGTTCGTGGCGTCCGCCGCCTCCGGCGTGGCCCTGCTGCGGAACACCGTTCGCTTCGCGCGCGAGCACATAGACGCTCATGCGCGCCAGAGGCTGGCGGTCGAAGTTGAGAACGCCGTCGCTGGTCGCGACCATCACCTGGCGGAGGTTATCGGCGTAGCTGACCTGGACCTGGAAGACGCGGGGATCGTAAGCGCGGGCCGCGATATCGGCGCGCTGGGCGAGCGCGACGCGTTCGGCGAACGCGGTTTCGCTGGGCGCGGTGAGGACGGGATAGAGATTGCGGCGCGGGCCTTCTTCAAGCGGCACCTGATCGACCTTGCCCGGATTGGAGGCGATCAGCGCGGCGACCTGCGCGGCCTTTTTGATCTTTTCGGGCGAGAGATCGTCCGAATAGGCGTAGCCCGTGCGTTCGCCGGAGATGACGCGGACGCCGACGCCGAGCGAAACGCCCTGCGAGGCGCTCTTGACGATGGACTCATCGATCGAGATGGAGCTGGTGGCGAGGTATTCGAAGTAGAGATCGGCGTAATCACCGCCGCGGTTCAGGGCTTCGGAGAGATAGCTTTCCAGATCCCGCCGCGTGATGCCGAATCTGGCGGCGAAAAATGTTTCTGAGAAATTCATCTACTTATAGATTGACATCAATTACCACCCGGCCGCGCGTCCTGCCGGCGAGGATGGCTTCGCCAAGCTCCGAGAACTGTTCGAGCGGATGAACTTCGATCATGGAATCGAGCAAAGCGAGCGGCAGATCCTGAACGATGCGGTTCCAGATGGCGCGGCGCCGGGCGTTGGGGACGTTGACGGAATTGATGCCGAGAAGATTGACGCCGCGCAGGATGAACGGGTAGACGGTGGTATTGAGCTGCCCGCCGCCGGCGAGCCCGCAGGCCGCGACGCTGCAGCTGGCGGCGAGGGTGCGGATGACGCCGGCGAGGGTATCGCCGCCGACGGTATCGACGGCGCCGCCCCAGCGTTCGGATTCCATGGGGCGTTTGGAGGGTGCGGAGAGGACGGAACGATCGAGGATTTCGGCGGCGCCGAGGGATTTGAGGTAATCGGTGAGTTCGGGACGGCCGCTCGAGGCGACGACTTTATAGCCGAGTCTGGCGAGGATGGCGACCGCGACGCTGCCGACGCCGCCCGCGGCTCCGGTGACGACGACGTCTTTGTTCGATTGTGGGCCCCCGGGTTTCAGACCATGCTGTTCGAGCGCCATGATGCACTGCATGGCGGTGAAACCGGCGGTGCCGACTCCCATGGCCTGCTTCAGGGTGAGGCCTTTGGGCAGCGGGACGATGTACTCGGCGTTGAGACGGCACATCTGCGCGTAGCCGCCCCACATGGTTTCCGAAGTGCCGCAGCCGGTGACAACGACTTCATCGCCGGGTTTGAATTCGGGCGAAGCGGATTCCTCGACGGTGCCTGCGAGATCGATGCCAGGGACCATGGGGTACTTGCGGATGACGCCGGGTTTGCCGGTGACGGCGAGACCGTCCTTGTAATTCAGGCTGGAGTACGCGATGCGGATGAGGACCTCGCCCGAAGGGAAGGCATCGGCCGCAAAGTGCTGAATCGAAGCAGGTGCATCCTGCGTGACGAAGAGGGCTTTATAGGTCGGCATCTCGTTTATTGTAAATGGAGGAAGCGAAATGCCCATTCCCATTGTTTCCCCTGTGATGACACTGTTTCATTTCATTAATGGCAGCACCGAGTGCGGGTGCGACCCGGAGCGGTTTGGCGAAGTTTTTAACCCGGCTACGGGCGAGGTGACGAAGCGCGTTCCGTTTGCCACGAAGGCGGTGGTGGACAAGGCAGTGGCGGCGGCGGAAGCGGCGTTTCCGGCATGGTCGGCGCAGCCCCCGCTGCGGCGGGCGCGGGTGATGTTCCGGTTTCTCGAGCTGCTGGAGCGGGACCGGGATCGCCTCGCGGCGATCATCACTTCCGAGCACGGGAAGGTGTTTTCGGATGCGAAGGGCGAGGTGCAGCGCGGCGGCGAGGTGGTCGAGTTCGCGACCGGGATTCCGCAACTGCTGAAGGGCGAATTCACGGAGGAAGTGGGGACGGGCGTCGACAGTTATTCGGTGCGGCAGCCGCTGGGCGTGGTGGCGGGGATCACGCCGTTCAACTTTCCGGCCATGGTGCCGATGTGGATGTTCCCGATTGCGCTCGCGTGCGGCAATACGTTCGTGCTGAAGCCGAGCGAGAAGGACCCTTCGCTTGCGATCGAGCTGGCGCTGCTGCTGAAGGAAGCGGGGCTGCCGGATGGCGTGTTCAACGCAGTGCATGGCGATAAGGAAGCCGTGGATGCGCTGCTCGATCATCCTGCGATTGCGGCGGTGAGTTTCGTGGGATCGACGCCCATTGCGGAGTATGTGTATTCGCGCGGCACGGCGACGGGCAAGCGCGTGCAGGCGCTCGGCGGGGCGAAGAATCATCTCGTCGTGATGCCCGATGCGGATATGGAGCAGACGACGGATGCGCTGATCGGAAGCGCGTACGGGTCGGCGGGCGAGCGGTGCATGGCGATCTCGGTGGCGGTCGCGGTGGGGGATGCGGTGGGCGATGAGCTGGTGAAGCGGCTGCTGCCGAGGATCCGCGATCTGAAGATCTCGGGCGGTATGGAGATCGGGGCGGAGATGGGGCCGCTCGTGACCGGGGCGCATCAGGCCCGGGTGCGGAGTTATATCGATCTGGGTGTTGCGGAAGGCGCGCAGTTACTGGCGGATGGGCGCGTGTTCGCGGGGACGGACGGCGGGTTCTTTCTGGGCGCGAGTCTGTTCGACCATGTGAAGCCGGAGATGCGGATCTACCGCGAAGAGATTTTCGGGCCGGTGCTGGTGATTGTGCGGGTGAAGAGCTTCGATGAAGCGCTGCGCCTTGTGAACGAGCATGAGTTCGGCAACGGCGTGGCGATCTTCACGCGCGATGGCGATTCGGCGCGGGCGTTTGCCCAGAGCGTGAAGGCGGGAATGGTGGGGATCAATGTGCCGATTCCGGTGCCGATGGCGTTTCATTCATTCGGCGGATGGAAGCGGAGTCTGTTCGGCGATCAGTATGTGCATGGGCCGGAAGGGGTCCGGTTCTATACGCATCTGAAGACCGTGACATCGCGCTGGCCGACCGGGATCCGGAAGGGTGCGGATTTTCATTTCCCGCTGATGGGATAACGCGGCTGAAGAGTCTGTGTGAGAACTCCGGTTCACGGGTATTCGGCTGCGAGCGTGGTCCGGAAAATCCGGTACAGACAACCTTTTTCGCGCCGTCCCGGCTCTCACGCAGAAGTTTTGTAACGCGAAAAAGGAGTCT
>DASPQQ010000275.1:0-9373 GCA_035624885.1 Bryobacteraceae bacterium
TGTACCGGATTTTCCGGACCACGCTCGCAGCCGAATACCCGTGAACCGGAGTTCTCACACAGACTCTTCAGCCGCGTCTCGACCGCAAGATCCGGATATCGCCGCACGCCCGAAGCCGCTAACTTCGAGTCATGCACAAAACACTCGAGCCGACGATCCTCTACTTCGGCACCCCCGTCGCGCTCATCAGCACTCTGAACGAGGACGGCACCCCGAACCTCGCGCCCATGTCCTCCGCCTGGTGGCTCGGCTGGACCTGCATGCTCGGCCTCGGCCAGATGGGCCATACGTCAACGAACCTCATCCGTACCCGCGAATGCGTCATCAATCTCCCCTCCGCGGACCAGGTCAGTCAAGTCGACCGCCTCGCGCTAACCACGGGCCGCAACCCGGTCCCCGAGAAAAAACTCTCCTGGGGATACCGCCACGAACCCGATAAATTCGGCACCGCCGGCTTCACGGAACAACTCTCCGAAACGGTCGCCCCGCCGCGCGCAGCCGAATGCCCGGTCCAGATGGAAGGCATCGTCCACGACTACCGCCCCTTCGGTAAAAACGTCGCGGCCTGGGCCTTCGAAGTTCACATCACGAAACTCCACGTCGCAGAAGACCTTCTCAACGGCATCCGCATCGACCCCATCCGCTGGCGTCCGCTCATCATGAGCTTCTGCCGCTTCTTCTCGCTCGGAGGTGAAGTCCACCCCTCGCGCCTCGCCGAATCGCCCTTCATGAAAATGGTGGAAATGGCAGGTGCCGCGAAATGACCGCCCGCGAAGTCGAAGAACTCTGCAACTGGATCGGCCAGCACAAAGATTCCTCGCTCACCCTCGCCGATCTCAGCCGCCACACCGGCCTCAGCCCCGCACACCTCCAGCGCAGCTTCAAAGCCGTGGTCGGCGTCAGCCCGCGCCAGTATCTCGAAAGCCTGCGCCTCAACGACTTCAAACAAAACCTGCGCGACCAGACCGACGTCACCACCGCCATCTACAACGCCGGCTTCAGTTCCCCCAGCCGCATCTACGAAAAAACCGGCGCCCATCTCGGCATGACGCCCATGGACTATCGCGGCGGAGGCATCGGCATCGAAATCAGCTACGCGACCGAACAAACTCCGCTCGGCCTCATGATGATCGGAGCCACCGACCGGGGCCTCTGCTTCATCCAGTTCGGCGAATCCAAAGAAGCACTCCTCGATCTCCTCGCCGAAGAATACCCGCGAGCCACGCTGACCCCGATGCCCGACCCGCCCTCGCCGGAATACCGCCAATGGATGGACGCGCTCAACGCATATCTCAGCGGCCACAAAACGGATCTTCAACTTCCCGTCCACGTCCGGGCCACAGCCTTCCAGATGAAAGTCTGGAAGTACCTGCAAACCATTCCCGCGGGCTCGGTCGAAAGCTACCGGGAAGTAGCCGAAGGAATCGGAGAACCGAAAGCCACCAGAGCCGTAGCCAGAGCCTGCGCCTCAAACACCGTAGCCATGGCCATCCCCTGCCACCGCGTGATCCGCGCCACCGGATCTCTCGGAGGCTACCGCTGGGGTCTCGAACGCAAGCGAGTCCTCATCGCCAACGAAAAACGCGAAGCCCGGACAAACGAATCTCACGCCGGGACGCAAAGGCGCTAAGAGTTTTCGATTTTCTTTGCGTCTTTGCGTCTTTGCGTGAGACCCTCAAAAACCCGCTGCGCTACCAATATGCCCCTCAGGCGGCCCGCCTCCCAGCCTGGGCTCATTTCAAAGATGGGAGCCGTTCCATCACTGACTCAGCGCGCCTTCGACCGCCCGAGCAGCGCCCGCACGCCCGCTGACGCCGCCACGCGCCCATGCTTCACATACGCTTCGTGGTTGCGCTCCAGTTGCGAAGCCCTGTAGCCGTAGCTCACCATGATCCCAAAAGACTGCGCCCGCCCCTTCTCCGACAAATCCGCGCCGAAATGAATCTGCTCCACCGACGCGCCGTTGCCCAGATGAAACGCCGCCACCGGATCGTAGGCCCGATCGCGTTTCCGTTCAGTCAGCAGATACTGCGCCGCAAGCCGCGTCAACCCCTGCTCGGACGGATCCCTTCGCTCCTCCGGCAGCGCATCAAACCATTTGCGGAAATCCGGCATCGGCGAAAGCGTCACGTACGACTTCAGCCCCAGTTCTTCCGCCTCCAGCTCCGCCACCACCTGCTTGATCAGAAAATTGCCGAACGAAATGCCGCGCAGCCCTTCGAGGCAGCTGGTAATCGAGTAGAACGCCGCGGTATCCGCGCGACCGTCATCCCTCGGAGCCGCCGTCCGGTCCAGCAGCGCCTGCACCGAAGCCGGCATGCCGCGCGTCAGCGCGATCTCAATAAAAATCAGCGGCTCATTCGGCAAGGCCGGATGAAAGAACGCGAAGCACCGCCGGTCCGCCGCCAACCGCCGCCGCAGATCGTCCCATCCCTCGATCGCATGCACCGCCTCGTGTTCGATGATCTTCTCGAGCACCAGGGCCGGCGTCGACCAGTCAATGCGTTCGAGCCGCAGGAACCCGCGATTGAACCACGATCCGAGCAGATGCCGCATATCCGCATCCACCGGCTTCAGTTCCGGACGCGCCGGCAGAATCCGCAGCAGATCCGACCGCATCTCGAGCACCAGCGCCGTCCCGCCAGGAGCGAGGTTGATGCGCCGGAACAACTCCTGCCGCGGAGGCTCGGCGACCGCGATCAGCGCCGCGAGCGTTTCCGAATCCGGCTTCATCCGGTACGCCTCGGCTGCCGCGTTGACAGTCTTCGGGTCCGGCAGAAAATCCGAACCCAGCAACGAAACGAGAAACGCCTCGCGAGCCTTCGGAGTGAGTTCCCGGTATCGTTCCCCGAGTTCCCGCCCAAGCGCCGTGCCGGAAGCTTCTCCGCGCTCGGAAAGCAGATCGCGGCAAAGGGAAGCGAGAGGCGCCGTTTTCACAAACCCGCGCTTTGCCAGCAACTCGAAACCGCGAACCGCAATCGACTCCCAGACTCCGGTCAGTAACCGCTTGCGCGCCAGCATAGCTGCATTATAGGAAGACTGCGCCGGAATGGGCACGCAGGCTTCAGCCGCTTCCGGACAATTTCCAACGATCTCTTATCCTCGTTTTCCGCGTTCTCTGCGTGAGATCATCCCCGTGTCACCATAACGTCATGGGGCGCATCTCCGCTTGAAACCCACCCTCGTCACCGGTGCGTCCGGCTTTGTCGGCTGGCACGTGGCGCGCCTGCTCTCGGAACGCGGCCATCAGGTCCGCGCGCTCGTGCGCGGCGGCAGCAAAGTTCCGGATCTGGATGTCGAAACCGTGAAAGGCGACCTGCGCGACCACGCCTCGCTCGCGCGCGCCGTCGCCGGCTGCGGCGTCGTCTTCCATATCGCCGCCGATTATCGCCTCTGGTCAAAGAACCCGAACGACCTTTACCAGTCGAACGTCGATGGCACCCGCAACATGCTGATGGCCGCGCAGTCGGCCGGAGTCGAGCGCTTTGTCTACACCAGCACGGTCGGCTGCATCGGCATCCCCGGATCCGGCATCGGCGATGAAGCCGTCCCCGTCTCGCTCGAAGAAATGGCCGGGGCCTACAAGCGTTCCAAATTCATGGCCGAGCAGGCCGCGCTCGATTTCGCCCGCCAGGGCTTTCCCGTCGTCATCGTCAACCCCACCGCGCCCATGGGCGACCACGACATCAAACCCACTCCCACCGGCCAGATCATTCTCGATTTCCTCGCAGGCAACATGCCGGCCTATATCGATACGGGCCTCAACGTGGTCAACGTGCGCGACGTGGCCACGGGTCACCTGCTCGCGCTCGAACGCGGGCGCGTGGGCGAGCGCTATATTCTCGGCTCGGAAAACATGACCCTCGGCCAGATCCTCCAGGAACTCGCCGCCATCACCGGCCGCAAGGCTCCCACCACGCAGATCCCGTACTTCATCGCGTACGCCGCGGGTCTCGTCACCACCGCTTTCGCCAACCTCACCGGCATCCCGCCGCGTGCTCCGCTCGAAGCCGTCAAAATGGCAAGGAAGAAAATGTGGGTCACCCACGCCAAAGCCGCGCGCGAACTCGGCTACGCGCCCCAGCCCGCCCGCACCGCGCTGGTTGACGCCGTTCGCTGGTTCGAGCGGCAGAGGAGCGTGCGCGAGGCAGCATGAGCGAGCCCTTGCTTTTTCTCGGCGCTGACCCGCGCGAATTCTCCGGCCTCCTGCCCCACTGGACCAGCATCGCGCCGAAAAATCTTTCGGTCTACTGGGCGCGCACGGCCATGTGGCGCGGCCGGCCCGTGATAGCCATCGCCAATGGCGCCGGCGCGGATCGCGCCCTGGTCGCGGTACTGCTCGCGAAGGAAATTTCCGGCGTGGTCAACATCGGCTTCTGCGGCGCTCTCGACGAAAAGCTGCAGATCGGCGATATCGTCGTCGCCACCGGCGTCGACGATGGCACCGAGCTTCACCCGGCCCGCGATCCACGCGGACCCTCCGCGATCAAGGGCGTGGTGGCGACGATCGGGCGCGTCGCGTCAACCGCCGCCGAGAAGAAGGCCCTGCGCGAAAAAGGCGCGACCATCGTCGAAATGGAAGCCGCCGGAGCCGCCAAAGGCGCCGAGGATCTGGGAGTGCCGTTTTATTGTGTAAGAGCGGTGAGCGATCTGGCGAACGAAGACTTCGCCAACGATTTCAACGCCGCATTGGGAAGCGACGGACGTTTCAGCGTGATGCGGCTCGTAACGGGAGCGCTTTCCAATCCGTCCGCCCGTTTCGGGGAACTGCTGCGCCTGCGGCAACGCACCGCGCTGGCTGCAAAAAAACTGGGAGACTTTCTTGTCGAGTGCAGGTTTTGAAGTTTCAGAGAAGAGCCCTGAGGTTCCGGGCAACATGCGAGCCGCGGTCTATCGCGGCCAGAGCGTTGTCTCGGTGGATGAGATCGATACGCCGCAAATCGCCCCGGGCGAGATTCTGATTCGTGTCGAGGCCTGCGGCGTCTGCCACACAGACCTCAAAAAGATCGAATACAACCTGCTCACGCCGCCGCGCGTCTACGGCCATGAAACCGCGGGCGTCGTTGCCCACGTCGGCAGCAACGTAACGAAATTCAAACCGGGCGATCGCGTCATCGTCTTTCACCACATTCCCTGCGGCACATGTTTCTACTGTCAGCGCAGACTCTACGCACAGTGCGCCGTCTATAAAAAGGTCGGCGTCACCGCCGGATTCGAACCGGCCGGCGGCGGATTCGCGCAGTACGTCCGCGTCATGGACTGGATCGTCGAACGCGGCGTCGAAAAAATCCCCGATGGCGTTTCCTTCGAAGTGGCCTCCTTCGTCGAGCCGGTGAACACCTGCGTCAAGGCCGTCGAGCAATGCGACCCGCAGCCGGGCGACGTGGTGCTCGTACAGGGCCAGGGGCCCATCGGCCTCATCTTCACCATGCTGCTCAGGCTGCGCCACTGCGTCATCGTCGCGACCGACACTATTCCGCAGCGCCTCGAACTCTCCCGGAAATGCGGCGCAGACTTCGCGCTCGATCCGCGTCAGGAAGATGTCAAAGCGAAGCTCGCCGAACTCACCGAAGGCCGCGGCGCAGACCAGGTGTTCGTCGCCACCAACGCCAGGGGACTCGTCGAGCAGGCGGTCAGCGTCTCCCGTCCCGGCGCGAAAATCATGCTCTTCGCGCAAACGTCCGATAAAGAACGTATCGAGCTCTCCGGAGCCAGCATCTGCGTGGGCGAACGCTCGCTGCTCGGCTCCTACAGCGCCTCCGTCGATATCCAGAAGGAAGCCGCGGACCTGGTATTCAGCGGCCAATTGCCGGTGAATCTGCTCGTTTCGCACCGTGTCCCGCTTGATAAAATCGAGTTTGCGTTTCGCCTCGCCACACACCCGGGCGAATTTCCCGGCGAAAATCCGCTGAAGATTATCGTGTATCCGCAGGAGTTTTCCCGTTGAGTTCCACCATGCTCGCCGCCGTGCTCTACGGCAAAGAGCACGTGCAGATGGAACGCATCCCGATTCCGGCCCTCGAGCCGGGCGACCTCCTGGTGCGCGTCCGCGCCGCCCTCACCTGCGGCACGGACCTCAAGGTCTTTCGCCGCGGCTATCACGCCCGCATGATCGTCCCGCCGGCGGTTTTCGGGCACGAATTCGGCGGCGATGTAGTGGCTGTCGGCGAGGGCGTCACGCGCTTCCGCCCCGGCCAGCGCGTGGTCGCCGCCAATTCGGCGCCCTGTCTGGAGTGCTTCTACTGCCGGCGCGGGCGCCCCAATCTCTGCGAGGATCTCCTCTTCAACAACGGCGCCTACGCCGAATACATGCGCATCCCGAAGCGCATCGTCGACCTGAACACTTACGAGATTGCGGCTGGACTCTCTTATGAAGACGCAGCTCTCGCCGAGCCTCTCGCCTGCGTCGTGAAGGGCCTGGACGATACCGGCGTCACCCGCGGCGACACGATTGTCGTCATCGGCGTCGGCCCCATCGGTTCGATGTTCGTGCGGCTCGCCAGCCTGCGCGGCGCCCGCGTGATCGCCATCGGCCGACGGCGTGCCCGTCTCGAACATGCCCGCAAGCTGGGTGCGGACGAGATCATCGCCACCGAAGAAGCGCTCGATCCCGTGGCCGAAGTTCACCGGCTCACCAGCCGCCGTGGCGCCGATGTCGTCATCGAAGCCGTCGGCACGCCGGACACCTGGAACTGGTCCGTCGAAATGCTGCGCCGCGGCGGCATCGTCAACTTCTTCGGCGGTCCGCCGAGCGGCACCAAAGTCGAACTCGACACCAACCTGCTCCACTATTCCGAAATCACCTGCAAGGCCAGTTTCCACCACACGCCCGAAACCTTCCGCGCCGCTCTCGATGTGATCGAAGCGGGCGGCGTGCGCGCCGCCGATTTCGTGCAGGCCGAGGAGCCCCTGCGCAATCTGTCGAAAGTCATGTTCAGTCTCATGGAAGGAAGCGGCGCTCTGAAGACCGCGATTATTCCGTGACCCACCTTCTCCCGCGCGATTTCGTCGCGAACCCCGCGGCGCTCGAAAAGACATGGTCTCAGGCCGAGGCCGTCGAGTACACGCGCTGGCTCGCGACCCATCACTACGAGAACTTCCACGTCGTCAGCTTCCTGCTGCCCAAGCATCTGCATCAGGATTTCTACAACGTCTACGCTTATTGCCGCTGGTCCGACGATCTCGCCGACGAGATCGGCAACACCACCGAAAGCCTGCGTCTGCTCGACTGGTGGAAAGGCGAGCTCGACCGCATGTACGAAGGCGCCGCGCAGCACCCGGTCTTCGTCGCCCTCGGCCCCACGGTGAAGAAATACGACATCCCGAAGCAGCCCTTCGCCGATCTGATCCGCGCCTTCGTGCAGGATCAGACCGTCACGCGTTACCGCAACTGGGACGAGCTGTTCGACTACTGCAGGTGCTCCGCCAACCCGGTAGGCCGCCTCGTGCTCTATCTTTGCGGCTACTCCGATCCCGAACGCCAGCGCCTCTCCGACTTCACCTGCACCGCCCTCCAGCTCGCCAATTTCTGGCAGGACGTGACCGTCGACCAGTTGAAGGACCGCGTCTATCTCCCGCTCGACCTTCTGGCCGGATACAACTACACCGTGGAAGACCTCTTCGCTCATCGCTTCGACGACCGCTTCCGCTCCATCATGCGCGAAGCCGTCGAAAAAGCCCGCGACCTGTTCCACGCCGGTCTCCCGCTGATCCGCATGGTCGATCGCCGTCTCTCGATCGATCTCGATCTCTTCAGCCGCGGCGGCATGTACATCCTCCAGAAGATTGAGCAGCAGGATTACAACGTGCTTTCACGCCGCCCGAAGGTATCGAAGCTCGAGCGCGTCGGGTTGCTGATCAGCGCCTGGATGAGCGCGACCATCGGACACACAGGCGCCGGACACAAAGCCGCATGACACCGCTTCAGAATTCCTATCGCTATTGCCGCGAAGTGGCGCGCACCCGCGCCGCCAACTTCTATTACTCGTTCACCATGCTCCCCGCCGAGCAGCGCGACGCCATGTGCGCCATCTACACCTTCATGCGCTACTGCGACGACCTGAGCGACGAGCCCGGCGCCAACAGAAAAGCCATGGACAACTGGCGCGAGGCCACCGAAGCCGCGCTCGAGGGCCGTCCCAACGACAATCCCGTCTGGCCGGCCTTTCTCGATTCCGTCGAGCGCTTCAAAATCCCCCACCATTATTTCTTCGACATGATCGAGGGCGTTGCCTCGGACCTCGAGCCGCGCACCATCGACACCTTCGAAGAGCTCTATCAGTACTGCTATCGCGTAGCGTCGGTCGTCGGCCTGACCACCATCCACATCTTCGGCTTCACGTCGCCCGAGGCGCTGCCTCTGGCGGAAAAGTGCGGCATCGCCTTCCAGCTCACCAACATCCTGCGCGATATCAAAGAGGACGCCGAACGCGGACGCATCTACATTCCGACCGAAGACCTGATCCAGTTCAACGTTTCCCCCGAAGACCTGAAGCAGGGCCGCCGCAGCGAAGCCTTCGGCCGCCTGATGGACTTCGAGATCGCCCGCGCCCGGCGCTTCTATGAGGAATCGGAACCCCTGCTCGGCCTGATCCAGAAGAAGACGCGCCGCTCGCTCTGGACCCTCATCGCCATCTACTCGAGACTGCTCGACCACATCGCCGACCGCAAATACGACGTCCTCGAGCGCCGCATCTCGCTTTCCCCGTTCGAGAAGATGTGGCTCGTCTTCAGGTCCGCAATGGGCTTGACCGGCTGAAGAGATCGACGAACTCCTCGAGGCTCAGCTGCTCCGCGCGCCGCGCCCCGTATTCCTCCGGAACGCCCGGAACGTTGTTGCGCAGCATCTTGCGCTTCTGCCGGAAACAATCCGAGACGAACTTCAGGAACGCTTCCGGATCCGCCACGGCGATCTCCGTGCGCGGCGTCAGCCGGATCACCGCCGAGTCCACTTTGGGCGGCGGCTGGAACGCTCCGGGCGGGACGCTGAAAAGATACTCCGGCTTCGTGAAAAGCTGGCACTCAACCGAAAGATAGCCATACTCCCGCGTGCCCGGTTTCGCCGTGATCCGCTCCGCCACTTCCTTCTGGATCAGAAACACTGCCTGCCGCAGCCGCCCTGGCTTGCGCGCATAGTTCGAGATGATCGGCGTCGCCGCGTAGTACGGCAGGTTGCCGGCAAGCACGCCTTCGCCCCACTGCGAGAGGTCGACGTCGAGCGCATTGCCTTCGACGACTTCGAGTTCGGGCCAGCGTTCGCGGAGATAGGCCGCGAGAGACGAGTCCAGCTCGATCGCCACCACCCGGTCGGCATGCTGCAGCAGCCGTTCCGTGAGCGCCCCGCGCCCCGGCCCGATTTCGACCACAAGAGCAG
>DASPQQ010000276.1:0-15023 GCA_035624885.1 Bryobacteraceae bacterium
CGCTTCCCACTTTCCCACCGCGACGGCGGCGACGGCCGCACTCCCCAAAACCAAAACCCAGGCGGCTCGCGCCGCCTGAAAACCCAAAAGCGGACAGATCACGTGTTAATCCGAGCGGACAGATTGACTTGTTAACGACAGGGCGCGCCATCCGGCTCGGCGCAGCGGACCCTTGCACGCGAGCACCGTTATGCGATCCGACGATTGGCTGACGGGCGGTTCGGCGGGTGAGCGGCCATCCCGCTGGTGGGCTCAGAGCGATCGGGTCAGCGCGCGCCGGCTTCGCTGATCCGCTCTCCGCACATGGTCTCCAGATAGTTGAGCATCTGCTTCCAGTGCTGCACCGTCTCCCATTTCTTCACCACGTTCCGCAACGCCAGGTAGAGCAGTTTCATGGCTGCTTCTTCGGTGGGAAACGAACCGCGCGTTTTGATGATTTTGCGCAGACTCATATGCAGTGATTCCACGGCATTAGTGGTGTAAACGATTTTCCGAACCTCTTCGGGAAAGCAGAAGAACGGGATCACCCTTTCCCAGTTTTCGCGCCACAGCTTCGCAATCGCAGGGTACTTCGGCCATTTCGCCTCAAACTCTTCCAGCTGCCGTTCGGCTTCCGCGGCCGTCGCTGCCCGGTAGACCGGCTTGAGGTCCTTCACCGCTGCCTTGCGATCTTTCCACGTCACATAGTTCAGGCTGGTCCTCACCATGTGAACGATGCAAAGCTGCACCTGAGCCTTCGGAAAGGCCGTTTCAATCGCCTGTGGAAACCCTTTCAGGCCGTCCACGCAAACCAGATAGATATCCTTCACTCCCCGGTTGCGCAGCTCCGTCAGCACGTTCAGCCAGAACTTCGCTCCTTCGCTGGCGCTCGTCCAGAGCCCCAGCACGTCTTTGCGGCCATCCAGATCGATGCCAATCGCAACATAGACCGCGCGGTTTTCCACTCTGCCTTCGTGCCGCATCTTCACATACAGCGCGTCCAGAAACACGATGGCGTAGAAAGGCTCCAAGGGCCGGTTCTGCCATGCTCGCGCCTGCTCGACGATTCCCTCCGTCACTTCGCTGATCAGGTTCGGACTGACTTCGACCTGATACATCTCTTCGAGGTGGCCCTGGATCTCGCGCGTCGTCATGCCCCGCGCGTACATGGAGAGAATCTTGTCGTCGAACCCCGTCCAGCGGGTCTGGTTCTTGCGAACCAGCTGCGGTTCGAACTCGCCATTACGATCGCGTGGCGTGGCGATCTCGACTTCGCCAAAATCCCCCTTGAGCGTCTTGCGTGTCACTCCGTTCCGGCTGTTGCCGCTACCGGCACCGGCTGGATCGTGCTTCTCGTAGCCCAGATGCTCGTTCATCTCGGCCTGCATCGCACGTTCGACCACCGCTTTGGTCAGCTGCTTCAGCAGCGCGTTGATGTCTTCCGGCGTCCGCCCCTGCTTGAGTAAATCGTCTATCAGCGCGTCGCTGACCGATTTTTCCTTCTTCTGCCTCGCCATTTTCCGTTCTCCTTATTCTCCCGGAGAATGTTTACACAGATTTCAGGACACCCTCGGCTCAGGACGTTGACAGCAATCTCCCGGCAATCGCAGCCCTGCCCTCAACCACTTGGCCCAAAACCCGCCAAATCCCCACCCACCCCCGTGCTATCCCTGTTGCCACGATGGCATCCCCGCGCCAGCTCGCCCATAAGCCCCGGACCATCGCCCATCCACATCCGCGAACAAACGGCGAAGAAAGGCAGAAAACAAAAACAAAAGATGTCCGACCAAACCTTAAATCTTCAACAAAACAAAGACCCGGTAAAAGACGGACCCAGCCGAACCCGAGCCCGCTCCGCCCAACCCTGCTCCGCGCCTCCGCGTCTTTCCCTGAGCTCGAGTTCCCCGCAGCCCGATATACTGAAAGCGTCCCCCAAATGAATCCAGCCGACGTGGATCTCAAGCAGACCGTCAATCTGCCGCGCACCACTTTCCCCATGAAAGCCAGCCTCAACCAGGCCGAGCCCAAAATGCTCGCCCGCTGGCAGTCCGAAGACCTCTACAATCAGATCCGCCAGTCCCGCGCCGGCAAACCTGTCTGGATCCTCCACGACGGTCCGCCCTACGCCAACGGCCGCATCCACCTCGGCACCGCCTTCAACAAGGTCATCAAGGACTTCATCGTGAAGTCGAAAACCATGGCCGGCTTCGACTCCCCCTACGTCCCCGGCTGGGACTGCCACGGCCTCCCCATCGAACACAAGGTCGATCAGGAACTCGGCCCCAAAAAGGCGCAGATGTCCGCCGCCTCCATCCGCCGCGCCTGCCGCAAATACGCCGACAAATTCGTCAACCTGCAGCGCGAAGACTTCAAGCGCCTCGGCGTCTTCGGCCGCTGGGACGACCCCTACCTCACGATGGACCCCGTCTACCAGTCCGTCATCGCGCGCGCCTTCGTCGACTTCCTCCACCAGGGCTACGCCTACAAAGGCCTCAAGCCCGTCAACTGGTGCATCCACGATCGCACCGCGCTCGCCGAAGCCGAAGTCGAATACTCCGATCACGAAAGCCCCTCCATCTGGGTCGAATTCCCGCTCCTCTCCGACCCCGTCCAGCTCCACGAAGATCTGCGCGGCGCTCGCGTCGCGGGCCTCATCTGGACCACCACCCCGTGGACCCTCCCCGCCAACCTCGGCATCGCCTTCAACCCGAAGTACGAATACGCCGCGGTGAGTATCGACGACACGGTGTACATCGTCGCCGCCGAACTCGTCGCCGCCACGGCAAAGAACTGTGGCTGGCAGAACCCGCAAACCATCGCGCTCTTCCCCGGCCATCGCCTCGATCGCACCGTCTTCCGCCATCCCTTCATCGATCGCGAATCGCTCGGCATGCTGGGCGATCACGTCACGCTCGAACAGGGCACCGGCGCCGTCCACACCGCGCCCGGCCACGGTCAGGAAGACTACGTCGTCGGCCAGCAATACGGCCTCTCCGTCTATTGCCCCGTCGATCCCTCGGGCCGCTTCTATAAAGCCGAAGGAGCCGCTGGCGACATCCCCGAACAGCTCCTCGGCAAGACCGTCTGGGAAGGCAACCCCATCGTCATCGAGATCCTGAAATCCAACGGCACGCTCGTCGCGATGGAGCCCCTCAAACACTCCTATCCGCACTGCTGGCGCTGCCACAACGCCACCATCTTCCGCGCCACCGAGCAGTGGTTCATCGGCATGGACCGCAACCAGTTCCGCCAGCGCGCGCTCGACGCCATCGACGCCGTCAAATGGAAACCCGAATGGGGCCGCGACCGCATCTCCAACATGGTCTCCTCACGTCCCGATTGGTGCATCTCGCGCCAGCGCGTCTGGGGCGTCCCCATCGTCGTCTTCTACTGCGCCTCGTGCCGCGAACCGCTCACCGATCACGCCATCCTCAACTCCGTCTGCGATCTCTTCGCAAAGCACTCGGCCGATATCTGGTTCGAAAAGGAAGCGAACGATCTCATTCCCTCCGGCGCCACCTGCGCGAAGTGCGGCAGCACTTCGTTTAACAAGGAGAACGACATTCTCGACGTCTGGTTCGACTCGGGCTCGAGTCATCTCGCCGTCCTGAACGACCGCTTCGGCCTCCGCTGGCCCGCCGACATGTACATGGAAGGCGGCGATCAGCACCGCGGCTGGTTCCAGAGTTCTCTTCTCATCGGCGTCGGCCTCAAAGGCAGCGCGCCTTATCGCATCACCGCCACGCATGGCTGGTCGCTCGATGGCGAAGGCCGCGCCATGCACAAATCGCTCGGCAACGTCATCCTGCCCGAAGAAATCATCAAGGAATCCGGCGCCGAACTCATCCGCCTCTGGAGCGCCTCCGTCGATTTCTCCGAAGACGTCCGCGTCTCGCCGCTCATCCTCACGCGCCTCGCCGAAGCCTATCGAAAGCTGCGCAACACCCTGCGCTACCCGCTCGGCAACCTCTTCGATTTCGATCCCGCGAAAGACGCCGTCCCCGGCCGCGATCTTCTCGAGTTCGATCAGTGGGCGCTCATCCGCACCGAAGAGCTCGTCCGCAACTGCCGCCAGTATTACGACGATTTCGCCTTCCACAAGGTCTATCGCTCCGTCTACGATTTCGTCACCATCGATCTCAGCTCCATCTATTTCGATGTCCTGAAAGACCGCCTCTACACCAGCGCCGCCCGCTCCCACGCGCGCCGCAGCGCCCAGACCGCGCTCCATCGCATCGCCGTCGCGCTCATCAAGCTCCTCGCGCCGATTCTGAGCTTCACCATGGAAGAAGCCTGGGGACATCTCGGCATGCCGGGCAGCGTCCACACCGCTTATTTCCCCGAGCCGGACGATCTCACCCAAGGCATCGGCGAACCGCAGCGCAAGCACGCCGAAAACTGGACGAAGCTCGTCGAAATCCGCGACGACGTTCTCAAGAGCCTCGAAACCGCCCGTCAGGAAAAATTCATCGGCGCCTCGCTCGAAGCCCGCGTCCAGCTCGGCGCCAACGCCGGGCTCTACCCGCTTCTCACCGAATACGCGGGCGAACTGCCGGGCCTCTTCATCGTGTCGCAGGTCGAGCTCTCGGAAACCCAGGTCGAACCCGTAGCCGTCAAAATAGAGAAGGCCCTCGGCGAAAAATGCGACCGCTGCTGGAAGTACACCGAAGATCGCGGCCAGGACCCGGACTTCCCCACCATCTGCGCCGCCTGCGCCGCTGCCGTGAAAGAAACGTTGTCCTATGACTGATGGCCTCGATCACGGAGCCCGCAGAATCGCCGCGTTCGTCATCGCCTTCGGTGTCTTCATCCTCGACCGCTGGTCCAAGTACCTCGTCGAAAGCGGCCTCAGCTTCTCCGACACCAGAACCGTCATCCCCGGCTTCTTCAACATCGTCCGTTCCGAAAACCCCGGCATCGCCTTCGGCATCTTCCAGGACAACCCCACGCACGACCGCACCCTGATCCTGGTCACCTTCTCCATCCTCGCCGTCGTCCTGCTCGCCGCCATGCTCTGGCGCATCGACCGTCTCGACTTCCTCTCCGGCATCGCCATGTCCTTCATCTTCGGCGGCGCCATGGGCAACGTCTACGACCGCATCCACGTCGGCCACGTCACCGACTTCCTCGATTTCTACGTCGACAGCTACCACTGGTACACGTTCAACATCGCCGATTCCGCCATCTGCGTCGGTGCCGCCCTGCTCATTCTCGGTATCCTGATCAACAGGCCGCAGGAGGCCAAAGCTTAGATGCGGACCTGTCAGTTGCCATGTGGACGCGGCTTCAGCCGCGTTTCCCCGAAGCACAGCGTACACCCCGCAGATCCATGTACACGCGGCTTCAGAGACTGTGTGAGAACTGCGCTCAGGGCCTTTGCTCCTGCAGGAGCCGCTGAGGAAAACCGGGACAGACTCCTTTTTCGCGTTACAAAACTTCTGCGTGAGAGCCAGGACGGCGCGAAAAAGGTTGTCTGTACCGGATTTTCCGGACCACGCTCGCAGCCGGATACCGGTGAACCGGAGTTCTCACACAGACTCTTCAGCCGCGTCAGCCTTACTCAACGCGACTGAAGTCGCGTCCCCGGGCCTCCACCAGCTCAGGAGCAAGGTCACTTACTGGCTCGCCGTTCAGTACGCGCTGCGCCCGTTCGGCGTCATATTCCTTTTCCCAGCGCGCCACCACGATTGCGGCTACGCCATTCCCGGCGAGATTCGTCAGCGAACGCATCTGCGACATGAAGCGATCGACGCCGAGCAGCAGCGCGATGCCTGCGACCGGCACCGTGCCGAGCGAGGTCAGCGTGGCGGCGAGCGTGATGAACCCTCCGCCCGTGACCGCGGCAGCGCCTTTCGAGGTGAGCATCAGGACGAGCAGGAGCGTGATGAGCTGACCCGCGGTGAGTTGCGTGTTCGTGGCCTGCGCGACGAATACGGCCGCGATGGTCAGGTAGATCGATGTGCCGTCGAGATTGAAGGAATAGCCGGAGGGCACAACGAGCCCGACCACCGATTTCGCGCAGCCGAGGCGTTCCAGCTTCAGCATCAGGCCCGGCAGAGCCGGTTCCGATGACGAAGTGCCGAGCACGATGAGGAACTCCTCCTTGAGATACGTGAGCAGCTTCCAGATGCTGAATCCGTTGGCGCGCGCGATCAGCCCGAGGACGACAAACACGAAGAGAATGCTGGTGAGATAAACGCAGGCCATCAGCTTCGCAAGCGGGATCAGCGTCTTCAGCCCGAATCTGCCGATGGTAAACGCCATGGCGCCGAAGGTTCCGATGGGCGCGGCCTTCATAATGATCTCGATCACTTTGAAAAAGGCGTGCGCGACCGTGTCGCAGGCGGCGACGATCATGCGTCCGCCTTCGAAGTTGGCAAGCGCGAGCCCGAAAATCACCGCGAGGAACAGCACCTGGAGAATCTCGCCTTTCGCAAAGGCGTTGGCCACGGTGTCGGGAATGATGTTGAGCAGAAAGTCAACGGTATGGATGGCCTTGTTCGGCGCCGCGTATTCGGCAATGGATTTCACGTCAAGCGTGGCCGCGGTCGCGTTGATGCCGGCTCCGGGCTGGAACACGGTCACCACCACCAGACCGATGAGCAGGGAAAGCGTCGAGACGATTTCAAAGTAGACCAGCGCCTTGACGCCGATGCGCCCCAGCTTCTTCATGTCGCCGACGTTGGCGATCCCCACCACCACGGTGCAGAAGATGATCGGCGCGATCACCATGCGGATGAGCTTGATGAAGCCGTCGCCCAGCGGCTTCATCGCTTCGGCGGTCTTCGGATAGAAGACGCCGAGCGCAATCCCGATGATGATTCCGGCGAGAACCTGAAAGTGCAGGCTGCGGTAAAAGGGAGGCTTCCGGGTCGGCGTCATCTGGCGTCTATTTTATTTGACTGGCGCCAGTTTAACCGGCGAATCGATCAGCACCCCGGCGGGGACCAGCCAGCGGGGCCGAGGCCGGAAACCGTTGCGGGCCGGAATACCCGAAGACTGGCGGCCCGAAACGGAATCAAGCGGCGCGACAGATGTCCGGACGCAGGCTCCGAAGTGCGGACCCTGCCGTCCGGACCCGAATGCCGGCAGGATCAGAGTCCGCTCTTCCCTGCCGGAACCTCGGAAATCCGCCGTTCTTTCTCGCGCGAGGCGACCGCGGACGGCGTGACGAATTCGTACGCCACACCCTGGCCTTCGATCCGGACCTCATCCATCACGTACTCGCGTCCATCGCTGCGCAGAACCACGTTCGTCTTTTCGAGCGGTTTTGTGTACTCCACGGGACGAGCCATCAGGTAGGTTTCAAACTTCATGCCGTTGTCCCTGTAAACGGCAAAGATGTTCGACATGCCGGAAATTTCCCGGATCACGTACTTGCCCGGCGCAAGACGAAGATCTCCGGCACTCACCGTGAACGGGAGCTGAACGGAAATCGACGGATGCATTGCGTCGGCTTTGACTGGAAGACTGGTCGCAGCCAGCGCCGACAATACGAACATTACAGGTGCTAATCGCATAGCATTCTCCTCTCTGTTTCAGGTATTGGTCAGGCGCCCGCTCGTATCGGGAGCGAGGCGTCAGGGCGTTCTTTGAGCCCTACACCTGATTAGACGAGGGCCGTGCGATGTCCGTTACGAAGGCCGCCGGCCGGCGCCGTTCAGTTCCGCAGCGGTTTGCCGGTTTTGAGCATGTGCTGCATGCGCTGCTGCGTTTCCACGCGGCCGCAAAGGCTGAGGAACGCTTCGCGCTCGAGATCGAGCAGATACTGTTCGGACACTTCGGGCGTGCCGGTCAGCCGCCCGCCGGCCAGCACGTGCGCCAGTTTCTCGCCCACCACCACGTCATAGTCGCTGATGTAGCCGCCCTGGCGAGCCATCCAGAGCCCCATCTTCATCTGCGCGAAGCCTTCTTCGCCCACCACTTTGATGTCCGTCTTCGGCGCGCCCGGCGCATAGCTGGGGACGAGTGAAAGCGCGAGATTCTTCGCGTCGTCGATCAGCCGCTCGGCGTTCATGCTGATGCCGTCGCCATCGCGCAGGAACCTGAGGTGCCGCGCCTCAACCGCGCTCGCCGATGTCTTCGCAAACCCGATGGTCTCGAAGATCTTCCGGACATCGCGCGAACGCAGCAGCAGTTCCTTGCAGCCGCCGCCCGCCGGAATCACGCCCACACCCACCTCGACCAGCCCCATATACAGCTCCGCCGAAGCCTGGACGCGCGCGCAGTGCATCGGGATCTCGCAACCGCCGCCGAGCGCCATGCCGAACGGCGCCGCCACCACCGGCTTCGGCGCATACTTCAGCGCCATGTTGACCTGCTGGAAGCGATTGATCGCGGCGTTGAGTTCCTCCCACTCCTGCTCCTGCGCGGCCAGCAGCACCATCATGAGATTCGCGCCCACCGAGAAGTTTTCGCCCTGGTTGCCGATCACCATGGCCTGGAACCCGGTTTCGAGTTGCGCCAGGCCTTCGCGCATCATCTGGAAGATGTCGTCGCCGAGCGCGTTCATCTTGCTGTGGAACTCGCAGCAGACGACGCCGTCGCCCAGATCGATCAGCGACGCGCCCGCGTTCTTTTTGATCACGCCCCGCGCGCGCTTGAGATCGGAAAGCACCGTGATGCCGGGCCGCGCTTCCACTTCGCGGTACCCGCCGCCTCCGAGATCGAAATACTCCGTGCGCGGCGTTCCATTCGCGTCCGCCGGGCGATAGAACGACTGCGCGCCGCCCGACAGCATGCGCTGCACGTTCTCCGGCAGTGCCCGGCCCTCCGCTTCGATGCGCCGCGCCGTTTCGACAAATCCCAGCGCATCCCAAAGCTCGAACGGCCCCAGTTCATTGGCGTAGCCCCAGCGCATGGCGCGGTCGATTTCCACGATCCGGTCCGAAATCTCGGGCACCATGTACGCCGCGTAAACCACGTGGTCGCTCAGCACCTGCCAGAGGAACCGGCCGGCCTTGTCGTCGAGCGCAACCAAAGCTTTCAGCCGGTCCGCCAGCGGCTCAATCTTCCGCACGTTCTCGAGCGACGGGAAACGCACCTGCGCGGCCGGGTGGTATTCGAACGTCTTGCGGTCGATGGCGTGAATCTCGCGATCCTTGCCTACGCGCTTGAAGAACCCCTGCCCGCGCTTGTCTCCCAGCCAGCCGCGGCTGATCATCTCGACGATGAACGGCTCCATGCGGAAGCGCTCGCGGAACGGATCGTGCGGCGCCGCCGCGTGGAGATTGTCCGTCACATGCGCCCAGACGTCGATGCCCACGATGTCCAGCAGCCGGTAGCTCGCGCTCTTCGGCAGCCCGATCAGCGGCCCGGTGAGCGCGTCGACTTCCTCGATGCTCAGGTCGTGCTGGACGGTCAGGCTCTGGATCGTCGAGCCAAAGAAGGTCCCGATGCGGTTGGCGATGAAGTTCGGGGTGTCCTTGCAGGGCACCACGCCTTTGCCCAGATGCAGATCGCAGAATTCGCCGATGGCCGTCAGGATTTCCGGCCGCGTGGCCGGTCCCGGAATAATCTCCACCAGATGCAGGTAGCGGGGCGGATTGAAGAAATGCGTGCCGAGGAAGTGCTCGCGGAATTCATCCGGATAGCCCGCGGCGATCTGCGCCAGCGGGATGCCGCTCGTATTGGTGGAAACCACGGTCCCAGGCGTCCGGTGCTCGATCACCTTGTCATAAAGGGCGCGCTTGATTTCGAGGTTTTCCGAAACCGCTTCGATGATCCAGTCGCAGTCTTTGATCTTCGCGATGTCGTCGTCGAAGTTGCCGGTCGTGATGAGCTTTGTCCCTTCGGGCACGAAAAAAGCCCCCGGCCGGCTCTTCAGCGCCGCTTCCACACCCGCCCGCGCCGCCTGGTCCGGCGTCTTCTGGTTGGGCAGCGAGATATCCAGCAGCAGCGATGGAATCTGCGCATTGGCAAGGTGAGAGGCGATGCGGGAGCCCATGGTTCCGGCTCCGAGAACGGCGACACGGCGGATTGGCTTCATGCGGTGAGTCCTCTGGGGAGTTTACCGCGCGCCGCCCGGCGGCCTGGAAATGGGATATTTCGCCCGGTTTCAAGCAATTTTGATTCCATTCCCGTGCGCGACTATAATGGACCTGAGGCATGATTGCTCCAAGGCTTCAGCTGAAAGTCGCCCAGAAGCAGATCCTGACGCCAGGTCTGGTCCAGATGGTGACCGTCCTCCAGCTCAACCGGCTTGAGCTGAAGGAGATGATCAATCAGGAGATCGTGCAGAATCCCGTCCTCGAGGAAGCCGCGGACGAGGGCGAGGAGATCTCAGCCGAAGAACTCCAGCCGCTGCTTGAAGGTGAGCGCACCGCGGAACCGGCGGACCAGTCCCTGCTGGACGCGGCCGATATCAAGCTGGATGGAGAAGCGCCGGAGCTGGCCCGCAACGGGGATGCGGCATTCGAGGCCGCCGCCGCGCCCGAACCCGAGGCGCCGCCCGAGACTTCCACCACGGACCCGTTCGACGAAATCGATTTCGGATCTTTCTTCGACGATTACCTCGACCCGGGCTACAAGAGCCCGAGCGCGGAGACCACCGAAAAGCCCTCCTTCGAAACCTTCCTCTCCCAGCCCCAGACCCTTCCCGATTACCTCCGGTCGCAGCTCAGCGTGAGCATTCTGGATGACGACACGCGCGATGCCGCCGAAGCCATCATCGGCAACCTCGATGAAGACGGCTATCTGCTCGCGTCGCTCGAAGAGATGGCCGGGCAGGTGAGCTGCCGCCAGGAAACGATGGAGAGAGCGCTCATAGCCGTGCAGTCGCTCGATCCCGCGGGTGTCGGCGCGCGCGACCTCAAGGAGTGCCTGCTGCTGCAGATCGAGAGCATGAACGGCAGGGGCGGCGTGGCCTGGCAGATCGTTTCCGACCACATGCGCCTGCTCGAAACCCGGCAGTTCCGGGAACTGGCCAGGGTGATGGGCCGGCCGCAGGAGCACATCGATATCGCGGTGTCCATGATCCGGCATCTGAATCCGCGGCCGGGCGTCAAGTATTCCGGTCCCGGATCTCGTCCCGTCGAGCCCGACGTTTACTTCATCCGCGACGGCGACGAATTCATCATCCAGATGAATGACGACGATCTGCCGCAGCTCCGCCTGAACGCCCAGTACCGCAGGATGCTGGACAAGGATCAGGGCGCGACGAAAGAAGTCCGCGACTACATCCGCGAGCGGTATTCCTCGGCCATTCTGCTGATGAAGAACATCGAGCAGCGCAAGAACACGATTCTGCGCGTGTGCGAGGCCATCCGCCGGCGCCAGCACGAATTCCTGCTCAACGGCATCGACTGCCTCCGGCCCATGATGATCAAGGACGTTGCCGAAGAGGTCGGCGTGCATCCTTCCACGGTGAGCCGCGCGGTTGCCAACAAATACGCCGATACGCCTCACGGCGTATATGAACTGCGTTACTTCTTCTCCGAAGCCGTGCAGGGCGCTTCGGGCGCCGAAACGCCTCTGCTCCTGCTGAAACGCCGCGTGAAAAAGATGATCGAGGAAGAAGACGCGAAGCGGCCTCTCACCGACGATCAGATCACGGCGCGGCTGCAGGCCGAAGGCATCGATGTCACGCGGCGTACCGTTGCCAAATACCGCGAAGACATGAAAATCCCGTCGACGCACCAGAGGCGCGTGCGGGAGTGAAAAAGCCCCGGAAAGCAGCTCCTGAACTGGTGATCATCACCGGGATGAGCGGCTCCGGCAAGGGCTCGGTTCTCCGCGCACTGGAAGATCTCGGCTATTACTCGGTCGACAACCTGCCGGTCGACCTGATTCCGAAATTCGCGGATCTGGTGCGGGAATCGGCCGGCATCCGCCAGGCGGCTCTCGTGGTCGACGTGCGGGAAGGCACGGGGCTCAAAAAGCTTCCGGCCATCATCCGCAAAATCCGCGGCAGCGTGGAAACCACGCTGGTGTTTCTCGAAGCCGACGACGATGCGCTCATGCGCCGCTTCAGCGAAACGCGGCGCCCGCATCCGCTCAGCGCCGAAGAGCCCATTCGCGAAAGCATCGCCAAAGAACGGCAGATGCTGGCGCCCATCCGCAAGCTGGCCGATCTCATCATCAACACCTCGAAGTTCAACGTGCATGACCTTCGCGCCTTCGTCACGGAAAAGTTCGACGGCGAGCGCGGCCAGGCGCGCATCCACGTTTACGTGACCAGCTTCGGCTTCCGCCACGGCCTCCCGCCCGATTGCGACCTCGTCTTCGACGTGCGCTTCCTGCCCAATCCGAATTACGTTCCGAAGCTCAAGAAGCTGACGGGCAAGAACCCGCAGGTGGCGAAGTACGTCCGCTCATTCCCGCAGACCGGCGAATTCCTCGCGAAAATCACCGACCTTCTCACCTACCTGCTGCCGCACTACATTCGCGAAGGCAAGACGTATCTCACCATCGGTTTCGGCTGCACCGGCGGGCACCATCGCAGCGTGATGATCGCCGACGAGATCACGAGGAGCCTGGTGCGCGCCGGCTACCCCGCGAAAGTCACGCACCGGGACATGAACAAGCCGGTGTAGCAGGCCGCCGGGACAGACCGAACTGGCACCTTTTTCGCGAGGCCAGATCACGTGTTTCGAGCGATCGCCCGCAGCGAAAAAGGCTGCCGGTTCCGTCTCTCTTGTAAATGGCCTCACTCGCTGCGCTCGCAGCTCACCGGCCACCCAGGGACTGACACCTTTTCCGCGTCCAGCACACCAGCGGTCAGCCTTGTCCCCGCGATGCTCAGTCACCGAGCACAGCCAGTGGCCGAGGCTGTCTGTCCCTCCAGCCGCACGCCTCGATCAAAGACGCCAAGGCTGTCCAGGCTGTCTCAACAACCCAACGCGGCCAGCGCCGCGCCGCAGCGCCCATTTTCATGCCCCGCGTGACGACGAAGGCGTCATCCCGCTGAACTGTCCCGTTTTTCGCGCGGCGATTCGGAATTCATATAAAATGGCTGCGCATGAAACAGCCACCCCCGTTCCGCTGGCACCTCCTCACCGCCATTGCCATCTTCGGCGCCCTCTTCGTCATCGAGCGGACCGCCGAACGCGCCGCCCGCGCCCAGAAAATCGAAGCGCCGCACTTTCAGGTCGATCCCTTCTGGCCGAAGGTCCCCAAGCAGTGGATTCTCGGCCAGGTCTCCGGGCTCGACGTGGATGCGCAGGATCACGTCTGGATCATCCAGCGCCCGTGGTCGATCAACAGTGACGAGAAGGCGAAGAATCCCGAAGCCGAGTGCTGCACCGAAGCGCCGCCCGTGATGGAGTTCGATAACGCGGGCAACTACATTCAGGGCTGGGGCGGCGAACCGGCCGACCATTCCTGGGAGTGGCCGCTCGACGAGCATACCGTGCACGTCGATTACAAAGGCAACGTCTGGATCTCCTCGGCCGGCGGACCGCACCTCAAGGACCGCACCGAGAACTTCATCCTGAAGTTCACGAGACAGGGCAAGCTGCTCATGCAGATCGGCCGCCGCGGCATGAGCAAAGGCAGCCTCGATACCGAGAACTTCAACAACGCCGCCGATATCTGGGTATACCCGAAGACCAACGAAGTCTTCGTCGCCGATGGCTACGTCAACCGGCGCGTCATCGTGCTCGATGCCGATACCGGCAAATTCAAACGCATGTGGGGCGCCTACGGCAATGTACCGGACGACAAGGCGTCCAAAGCCTTCGTCGGCGAAGGCCCCGGCCCGCAGCAGTTCAATCTGGTGCACGGCGTGAAGGTTTCTTCCGATGGTCTCGTCTACGTGAACGACCGCATGAACAACCGCGTCCAGGTGTTCACCATCGACGGCAAATTCCAGCGCGAGATCTTCATCGAGCGCAAGACGCGCCTGCTCGGCACCTCCTTCTCGGTCGCGTTCTCACCCGACCCCGGGCAGCGCTGGCTCTACGAAGCCGATGCCGGCAACGGCAAGGTGCACATCTTCGACCGCAAATCGCTGCAGGAAGTGGGATCGTTCGGCCGCATCGGCCACTACGCGGGCGAGTTCGTCTTCATGCACAACCTCGCGACCGATTCGCACGGCAACGTTTACGTGGCTGAGGTCGGCAACGGCCATCGCGTGCAGAAATTCCTGATCGGCAAATAGCCGCGGAACTTTTGCTCAACCGTGGTGTCTACTCCACCACGATGTTTGAACAGACGTTCGTGAACACCGCGCCCGCGACGAAGAAGCCGTGGACCGTGGGCGCGTCCGCCACGGTCCAGGCCATACTGGTCGGAGTCGCGCTGCTGATGCCGCTGCTGCATCCCGGCGTGATTCATCCCGACTTCAACCTTCAACCGGCGCTCTACCTGACGAAACTGGCCCAGCCACCCGCGCCTCCGGAGGCTCATACTGTTGCCGTGAAGCGCAGAGCGCGCGTGTTCACGGGCCTCGTGGCGCCGAGGCGCGTTCCCGCAACGATCGACATGACAGCGGAGCCGGCGCCCGCAATTGCCGATGAGCCTGTGGCTGGCGCCACGAGCCTCGCGCTGTTGCTGCCGGAACAGCCCGTTCTGCCGCCCGCGGTGGCCGAAGCGCCTCCGCCTCCCGCCCCGAAACCACCCGCTCCACCCGCGCAGGTGCGCGTGAGTTCCGGAACGCAGGCGGCGAAACTGATCTTCGGCCCGGCGCCTCCCTATCCGCCGCTCGCGAGAACAGCCCGTATTCAGGGCACCGTGAAGCTTGAGGCGACCATCGCCCGCGATGGCAGCATCCGCAACCTTCACCTGGTCAGCGGAGCACCGCTTCTCGTGAAGGCAGCGCTCGATGCCGCCGGGCAATGGCGATATCAGCCGACTCTGCTGAACGGTGAACCGGTGGAAGTCGTGACCGAAATCGACGTCAACTTCCGGTTGAACTGAATCGAGCTACTTGGGCGGCTCGAGCTTCAGGGTCCTCTCGGTGACCGATTCCACCTTGTCGCGCGAAAAGAGCACCGGGAAATATTGGCCTCGCGCCCACAGCGGATAGAGATCGCGATAATGCGGGCTGTTGACATCGCCCGATTGTCCCGGCGTGTTCAGCCCCACCGAATTGTCCCAGTTCTCGG
>DASPQQ010000277.1:0-16266 GCA_035624885.1 Bryobacteraceae bacterium
ATCTGGCAGGCGCTCAATGAAGCCAACTACGATCTCCAGGCCCACATGGCGCGTCCGGCGCTGGCGCTCCGTCCCGGCCCCTATGGCCCCGTTCCCGCCGCGTCGGTGCTGGCCCTGGGAGCGGTCGGCTCGGTGCCGCCCAGCCTGGGTGTCGTCGAAGGCGGCGAGATCCCCTACAAGCCCGAAGCGCTGAAGACGAAGCAGGAGAACGCGAAGGACTGGCTGAATCGCGACCCCGAAATCAAGTGCTACCTGCCGGGCATTCCGCGCGCCAATTACATGCCTTACCCGTTCCAGATCGTCCAGAGCCCCGAGGCCATGACCTTCGTCTATGAATACGCAGGCGCCGTGCGCAACGTTTTTCTGAAAGATCCCGGTCCCGCCCCGGCCGATTCCTGGATGGGCCAGTCCGTCGCACACTGGGAAGGGGAAACGCTGGTGATCACCGTCACCGATATGAACGAGAACACATGGTTCGACTGCGCCGGCGACTTCCACAGCGACAAGCTCAAGGTCACCGAACGCTACACCCGCACCAGCCCGGAAACCATCGCCTACGAAGCGACCATGGAGGACCCGGACACTTTCACCGGCCCCTGGAAAATCCACATGACGCTCTTCCGGCGCACCGACACCCAGATCCTCGACTTCAAATGCGCCGAGTTCATCGAGGAGATGCTGTATGGTCCTTACAGGAAGCACCCGCTTGATAAATAATGATGAAGGAGTCCTGAATATGCGAAATCGAATGCTCTCGCTCGCACCTGCCGCCCTGCTGATGCTGGCGGCCGCTTCCCTCACCGCTGTCCCCGCGATGGCGCAGGCTGCGGCAGGTTCCGGTATCAAGCGCCTGCCCGACGGCCATCCCGATCTCCAGGGCGTCTACGATATCGCCACCATGACGCCGCTTGAGCGTCTGCCCGGCGACCCGCCCTCTTATACGAAGGAGCAGGCCCAGAAACTGCAGCAGGACGAAATGAACCGCCGGAAAAACGACGGTGGCCATATCCCGAAAGATCCAAAGGAGGCCAAGTCGTTTTTTGCGCTTCTCGAACTGGCCGGTGGCGGCGCTGTGGGCGGCTACGATCGCCTGTGGCTCAACCAGGGAACAAACTTCACCGTGGTTGACGGCCAGATCCGGACCTCCATCGTGATCGAGCCCGCTGACGGCCACGTTCCGCCGTTCAACGCCGCGGCGAAAAAACGCCGCGCCAACGCCTTCGGCGCGCTGCCCACTTCCGATCAGGCGGAAGACAGCTCCAAACAGGATGTTTCCGCGGCAGTCAGCCGTGGAGAATATGACAATCCCGAACAGCGGCCGCTCAGCGAACGCTGCCTGCTCGGCTTCGGATCCACCTCCGGCCCGCCGGCCCTGCCCGATTATTTCTACAACGACCTGCACCAGATCGTGCAAACCGGGGACAACATCATGATCCTCACCGAAATGATCCACGACGCGCGCATCGTGCGCATGAACGCCCAGCATCTGCCGAAGGAGATCCGCCGCTGGATGGGCGATTCCGTCGGGCACTGGGAAGGCGACACGCTGGTGATCGACACCACGAATTTCACCGACAAGACCCGCTTCCATGGATCGACCGAAAATCTGCACGTGGTCGAGCGCATCTCGCGCATGGACGACAACACCCTGCTCTATCACTTCACCGTGGACGATCCGCAGACCTGGGACCGCCCGTGGACCGGCGAAATGACCTGGCCCGCCACGAATAAACCGATTCTCGAATACGCCTGCCACGAAGGGAACTACGCTCTGGGAGACGTGATGCGCGGCGCGAGAAAGCAGGAAGCCGAGCAGGCGGCAGCCAAAGCGGCCGGCAAAAACTAGCGAAACATTTCGGCGAAAACACAACCGGAACAGAGAACGCGCGGCGCTCGCCGCGCCTGCGGGGAAAACGCGGGAGAACGCGGGACGGAAAACGCGTTCCGTTGAAAAGTGAGCGACACTTCTCAAGCCGCAAGGGCTGCGGCGGCCGTTCCGGTGCGCTGCCTCCAGGCAGTGTCCAGAGCTTTGACGAGCACCGGCATGTGCCCGTACCCATGAATCTTACTCCAGTTGCTTCAGGCGAACAGGTTGTCTGAAGCGACCCAGCGCAGGCGATGATCGCTGCCTTGCCAGCGTTTGACCTGCTGGCAGATCTTCGCCACAGTGGAAAAACCGGATTCGATCGCGTTGGTGCTGCAGAGGGTTTTGCGCAATCGCCGCGTGATCCGCAGATCCGGGAGGGTCAGAGTTTCGTCCAGTCCTTCCACCAGGCTGGCTGCGGCACCGGGATTTTCCTCGATCAGGACATCGTGCAGCTTGTAGAGCGCGTTGCGTGCGTCGGCCGGTTCTTCCATTTCGCAGGCTGCCCGCATCCGGAATTTCACAGCATGGCGCTTCGCCTCCGGCAGATACTGGGCCACGTTACGGATCTTATGCACCTGACGGCGCTGGATAATAGCAGCATCTCGTGCATCGGCAATCACCGCGGTGCCCAACGCTGTGCTTCCATCCAGCAAATATAACCGTGGCTGATTGAAATCGACGCCGCGCTCCACCGCTTCGCCGAACAGATCCTGCACCACGGCCGCATTCTCGACCGCACCCTGCCGCAGCCCCAGCACAACCTTGTTCCCGAGCCTGTCTATCCCAATCGCCACGATCAGATGCTGGCCTTTGAAGATCGTGTTATCCACCAGCATTGCGGTGAGCGGAATGTCTTTCAGAGTGCGCCCGAAGTGTTCCGATGCCGTGCTCTTCTCCAGCCCGCGGGCTTCGGCACACTGCTGCACGACAAACGCAATATCAGCGCCGGGCGAAGCGCGCGATCAGCGGCGCATTGCCGCCCTGGGCGTAGAGGAAATCGGTGAGGCCATCGCCATTCAGATCGACGGCCGCGGCGACGGAGAGATTGTTGGCCGGCTTGAGATCGACCGGCGTCCAGCTTCCGTCATGCTGCCGCGCGAAGAAAAGCGGCGCTTCGCCGGGGCGCGTGACAACCAGGGTTGAACCCTCGAGAGCGATGCGGCGCACGCCGTTTTTCGAAGGCGCGAGGGGAATGGTGCTCCGCTCGCCGTGCGCGCCGTAAATATCGATCGTGTCATTCGACCAGCCGACGATCACTTCACCCGGCCCGGCGACGGCGGTGCAATCGCCGGTCCCCTGCGAGGGCTGCAGCGCTTTGCCGGGTTTGAATCGGTCTCTGCCGTGTCTGGTGAATTCCGCGGCTTTCCCCGGCGCGAAGGCCAGCAGTTTGCCTTTTACCAGAACGCCGCAGGTGAAATGATCCGCGAGCGCCGGAAAGGCGTTCCCGACCACGCGGAAATTTCCATTGCCGCCGTTGTGCAGCAGTTCGAGCTGCGAGCCGAAGAGCACGATGTCGTCGACGCCGTGGCGGTCGATATCGCCGGCAATCGCGGCCTTCGCGGCCAGAGCCGGGAGCGCGGCCTGCTTCAGCGTGTCTCCCGAGGGCAGAGCCAGCCTGCTGGTTTCACCCGGGAAAAAGTAACCGGCATGGCCGGAACGATCGAAATGCCCCGCCACGATGGGCGCGCACGCGACCACCGGCGCTTCTCCTTCGAATGCCACCGGATGCAGAAGGCCATGCCCGTCCCTGCGGAAAAGCTCGACCGGATTTTGCCCGAGGGATGTCGTGACCACGAGGTCCGAAGAAGCATCGATCGCGCAGGGCGGGCCGGGTGTCTCATCCGGTGTGTCATCCGGCGTGTCAACCCGCGCGCCGATCTGGACTTCGAGCGGCCCGGTGAATGGCGGCGGCGTGCGCGATGGCTCGGTTTCATTCCAGGGAGTGAGCCCGAGCGCCGCGCTCACCTGTGGATCGATACGCCGCGAGCCATTCGCCATCTCGGTCACGTCGAATCCGGCCGCGTAGTCCCAGACCGCCCAGCCAAAGTGCTGCTGCTCGATCGCGCTGCGCACATCGTGCATCCAGCGCATGCGCGAATCGGGCGCGGTGAACTCTTTGTAGGCGCCGAACTCATTCACGATCACGCTGACGTTCCACTCGCGCGCCCACTCGGCCGCCAGATGCATGTCCCACTCGATGTGGCTGCGGTCCCAGTCCTCGGCTTCGTAGGCAGCCAGGCGCTCAGTCGCGGCCGGATCGGACTGCTCCGGCGCTGGCAGCCACGCAGGCCACGGCACGCTGCGCAGTTGCGCGATGCCGGGCTGATCGGTCCATGTGGCGCCCTGGTGGGTGAAGGTGGAAGGCGCGTAGTAATGGAGCACGTAGATGACGTTCGGATCATCGTACGGCTTCATCCGCAGCAGGCTTTCGAGTCCGCTCCAGCCGGCCGGCGCGAGCAGCACCGTGTGATGCGGGGCGACGCTGCGAATCGCGGCGAGCGCGGCCTTCTGCACCTGGTCCCAGGCCGGCTGGGTGAAGCGCGTATCCGGCTCGTTCATGATTTCGAAGAACAGCAGCTCCGGATTGCGATTGGCGTAGCGCGCGGCCAGCATGCGCCAGGTTTCGATCAGCTCCCCGGGCGCGCCGGGCGTCGCAAGGTAGTAGTTCAGGTAATCGACATCGGCCTGGAAATCGAGCGTGACCGACATGCCCGCATCGAGAAACATGTCGATGCCGCGGTCGAGCTTCGCCAGATTCCCGTCGATCCCGGCCGGTTTCGCCCAGTTCGGCAAAAGGTACTGCGGCGCGACGGCGATGCGCACCCCGGTGAATCCGGCGGCTTTCAGCATGTCCCGCGCCGCTTCGTCGATCGGGATGTAGCTGCCGTACTGGAACCAGCGCGTCAGATTGACGCCGCGCGCCAGATGCGCGTAGCGTTCCGGATTGACAGGAGCAGCCTGAACCAGACCGCTCAGGAGCAGAAGCGACGCAACCCACCTCATCCGCGCACTCAGTATAGCCGGGAACTCATCGGCGAAGCCGTTCGTTATCGTTAGTGCATGGCGGAATTCGCGATCCAGACCGAAGGGCTGACGAAAGTCTTCCGCAACCGCTGGAGCGGCCGCGAGCTGACCGCGGTGGATGACGTCTCGCTGCGCGTCCCGCGGGGCTCGACCTACGGGCTGCTTGGCCCGAACGGCGCGGGCAAAACCACCTTCGTCAAGATGCTGCTTTCCTGCGCGCACCCGACCGCCGGCCGTGCCCTGGTTTTCGGCCGCGACACACGCGAGCCCGAAGCCCGCCGTCCCATCGGCTACCTGCCGGAGAATCATCGCTTTCCCACCTACCTCACCGGGCGCCACATGCTCGATTTCTACGGCGCGCTCTCCGGCATGGAGCCGGCCGCGCGGCGCAGGCGCGTCCCGGAACTGCTGACTCTGGTGGGCATCGAGGAGCGCGCCTGGGATCTGCGGCTTGGCAAATACTCGAAGGGGATGCTGCAGCGCGTGGGCCTCGCGCAGGCCATGATGCATTCGCCGCGGCTGCTGGTTCTCGACGAACCGAGCGACGGCGTGGATCCGGTGGGCCGCAAGCACATCCGCGACATTCTGCACTCGCTCGAAGAGCGGGGCGTCACCATCTTCCTGAATTCGCATCTGCTGGCCGAAGTGGAACTGTTCTGCCGCGAAGTGGCGATCATCCAGAAGGGCAAGGTCGCGCTGAGCGGAACGGTGGAAGAGCTGACCAGCGGCAGCGGCTATAAAGTCGAAAGCGTCGCGGTTCCCGAACGGCTTCAGACGGAACTGCGCGCCAAAGCCAGATCCGTCGCGGCGCAGAACGGTTCGCTCACCCTGCTCTACGCGACGCGCGAGGAAGCCAATCAGGCGGTCGATCAGCTTCGTGCCAATGGCTGCGAGATCGAGTCGCTCGCGCGCAGCCGCAGCACGCTCGAGGAGGTTTTCATGCGGACCGTTGAATCCGCCGCGGGAGAAGCCAGATGATCGCGACGATTGCTCTTGTTCAGGACACTTTCCGCGAGGCCTTCGCGCGCCGCATCTTCTGGGGCTTTTTCGCCGCCTGCACCGCGCTGCTGCTTTTCCTCATGTTCATCATGCGGGTGGATGTGGTGGCCGGCGCGCTCGCGACGGTTACGATCTTCGGCCGCACCGCGCCGCGCTCGGAAGAGCTGCAAATGCTTGTGGCGCAGACGCAGAGCGTCATCGCCATGGTGCTCTATTTCGCCGGCATGGCCCTCGCGGTTTTCGCTTCCGCCGGTCTCGTCGCGGCCGTTTTCGAACCTGGCCGCATCGAACTGCTGCTCTCGAAGCCGATCTCGCGCACGCATCTGCTGCTCGGCCGTTTTCTCGGCAACGTGCTGGTGATCGCCGCCAATATCCTTTATCTCGTCATCGGCTCGTGGATCATCTTCGGCCTGAAGACGCAGATCTGGGGCGTCGGTTTTCTCGTTTCGAGTTTCTTCACGATCTTCGTCTTCGCCGTGATGCTGGCCGTGCTCGTTCTCGCAGGCGTCCTCTGGGACAGCGCGGCCATCGGCATCATGACCACCTTCGCCATCATGATCGTGACGCCGATTCTGGCCCAGCGCGCCATCATCGAGCGGCTGCTCGATTCGGAATGGTCCCGCAACGTCGTTCGCGTGCTCTACTACGCGCTGCCCAAAACGGCCGAGATCAGCGTCATCATTCGGCACGTGATTCTGAACCAGCCGGTCGAGAGCTGGATGCCGGTCTGGAGCACCGCGATCTTCGGCGCGGTAGTGTTGGGTACAGGGCTCTGGTTATTCCGGAGACGAACTTTCTGATGCTGCTGTCGAAACTTCCGGCCATTTTCATTGCCTCGACGCTCGCCCTTGCCGCGCCGCGCGTCGACAACGTGCTGGAGAAGATGGTCCCGCCCGACGCCAACTCGCTGGTGGGCGCGCGCATGGACGTGATCAAGTCCACCAGTCTCTACCAGAAACTGATCGCCGCCCAGAAACTGCCCCAGATGGATCAGTTCGCCGGGGACACCGGCTTCGATCCCCGCCGGGACGTGCGCGAACTCCTGTTCGTGACCACGGGGTCCAGAGGACGCGTGCTTCTGGCGCGCGGCGCCTTCCATCCGAACCCGGAAGTCCTCAAGGGCGTCCGCAAAACCCGCCACGGCCAGTACGAGATCTGGGGCCAGGAAAACGGTGGTTTCTGCATCCTCGATTCCTCGCTGGCGGCGGCAGGGGATGTCGAGGCGATCAAAGACGCGCTGGACGAATGGACCTCCGGCACCCACACCACCGGGCCCAAACTGATCTCCCGGGCGTCCGGAGTCGGGGAACGCGCTCAGATCTGGGGTTATTCCACCGGCCTGCCCACTTTCCTCGTCGACAATATCCCGAAAGCCAGCACCGGGATCGATTTCTCCCGCATCTTCAAAGGCCTCGAAGACGTCTGGTTCGAGGCCGATCTGAGCGCCGGACTGCTCGCCAACGTCCGCGGCACCACGGCCAGCGACCAGGACGCGATCAACCTGCGTGATGCCGTCCGCGGCCTTGTCGGCCTTGGCCGCCTGAGCGTGCCGGAGAAGACCCCGGAACTGCTGCGCCTGTGGGATGGCATCAGCGCGGAACAATCCGGCCGCTCCGTCACGCTGAAGGCCGATATCGCCCAGGACCTGATCGAGAAACTGGTTGAGATGCTGGGCGCCGCGCGGCCGCAGGTCCCCAGGTCGCGGGTATAAACCCTTCTGTAGTACCATGGAAGATCAGCCCACCAGAAGGTTCCCGAAATGCAGAACGCGTTGTTGAACAAATTTGTTGAAAAGAACCGGCGTGCCGATATGCCGGACTTTCGTCCCGGCGACACCATCAAAGTCCACGTCAAGATCAAGGAAGCCGAAAAAGAACGCCTTCAGGTCTTCGAAGGCACGGTGCTGGCCCGCAAGAATTCGGGTATGGGTGAAACCATCACGGTCCGCAAAGTCAGCTTCGGCCAGGGCGTGGAACGTATTTTCCCGCTGAGCGCCAAAATCATCGACCACATCGACGTCGTTCGCACGGGCAAAGTCCGGCGCGCCAAACTCTACTATCTGCGCGGACTCAAAGGCAAGGCCGCCCGCCTGAAGGAACGGGACTAAGCACGGCCGTGCAGCGCGCGGCGGGCACCGCGGCAAGAGCGGCAGCAGCAGCGCGGAGGCAATGGAAGTGCCAGGGCACTCTCGAAGCCGAATTGCGCGCGCGGGGCTTCCGTTACATTGCCGGCGCGGATGAAGTCGGCCGGGGATCTCTTTTCGGCGCGGTGGTCGCGGGCGCGGTGATTCTTTCGCCCGGCGCTCCCATCCGCGGCCTCAACGACAGCAAACAGCTGGAACCGGAACGCCGCGAAGTCCTCGCCGGGCGCATTCGCGAGCGCGCCCTGTCCTGGGCCGTCGCCGCCGTCGACGCGGCTACCATCGACCGCATCAACATCTACCAGGCTTCCCGCCTCGCCATGAAAATGGCCATCCAGCAGCTCAACCCCGCGCCGGATTTCATCCTCGCCGACGCCGTCGCGCTCGATCTTCCCGTCCCGCAGCAGCCGATCGTGCAGGGCGATGAGCGCTGCCATGCGATCGCCGCGGCATCCATCATCGCCAAGGTCTATCGCGACCGCATGATGTGCGAATGGGACCGGTTCTACCCCGAATACGGGCTGCGGAGCCACAAGGGCTACCATTGCCCTGAACACATGGCCGCCATCGTGGCGCATGGCCCCACGCCCCTGCACCGCCTCAGCTTCGAACCGGTGCGGCGCCACGCGCTCTATTCGCTCTTCGATCGGCAGATGGAGATGTTCGCGTGACGCCGGAACCCATCGCGCCCGAAGAGCAGCAGCCGCCGCAGGCGCAGGCGGCGAAGACCGGCTGGTTCCGCCGGCTCACGTCCGTGATCTACGTCATCTTCTGCTTCGAAATCGGCCTGTTCCTCCTCATCTACCCCTGGACGGACGCCTGGGCGGCCAATTACTTCGCGTGGGTCGCTCCCGGCGCCATGCAGGCTCCCTGGCATGAATTCTGGAATAATACTTATGTACGCGGAGCGTTGAGCGGCATGGGGGTGGTCAACCTCTGGATCGCCATCACCGAGGTTTTCCAGATGTTTTCGCGCCGCCCGCAATGAAACATATTTCGTGCCGCGCTCATCCAACCCGGGTGGGGATGAAGGGAAGACTCTTCGCTGCAGTGCTGGTGGCTTTTGCGCCCTCCGCGATCCTTGCGGAACCGGCCGAGCGCGCCCTCGAACTGTTCAACACGGCCAACTATCAGGGCGCCATCGCGCTCCTCGGCGAAGCGCGCGATCCGCACAGCCTCGAAATTCTGGGGCGCTGTTATCTCGCCGAAGCCGACCACAGGAAGGCCACGGAAATCCTGGAACGCGCGGTCGCCGGCCGGCCTGACGATTCCATGCTCCACACCTGGCTCGCCCGGGCCTATGGGCATCGCGCGGAAAACTCTTTCGCGATGACGGCGATCCATTACGCCAACCGCACGCGCGAGAGCTTCGAGCGCGCCCTCGAGCTTGATCCCTCGAATAAAGACGCTCTCGGCGATCTTTTCGAGTTCTACCTGCAGGCGCCCTCCATCGTGGGCGGCGGCGTGGAAAAAGCCGAGGCGCTGCTGCCGCAGATCGCCCGCTACGATCCGGTCGGATTCGAACTGAGCAAAGCGCGGCTCTCCGAGCATGCGAAGCGATACGGCGAGGCCGAAGCCCACCTGCGCCGCGCCATCGAAATGGGGCCCGGGAAACCGGGTCTTTACATCAATCTCGCCAAATTCCTCGCTCGCCGCGGCCGCTATGACGAAAGCGAGCAGGCTTTCCGCGAGGCCCGCAAAGTCGCGCCCAACGCCGCCCGCATCGATTTCGAGCTCGCCGACACCTATATCCGGACACACCGCAACCGCAACGAGGCGCGCGACCTGCTGAAGCACTACCTTGCCGCGGATAACCTCACGCCCGACGATCCCTCCCGCGCCGAAGCGGAACGCCTGCTCCGGAAGGCGGAAGGCGGGTAGCCGGTGCACCTCGGGGAAGCGCTCGGCTTCAGCATCCAGGCGCTGCGGCAGAATCCGGTCCGGTCTTTTCTCACCGGGCTCGGCATGGTCATCGGGACCGCGTCGGTGATTCTCGTCGTCACCATCTCGCTCACCAGCCAGCAATACATCCTCGAGCAGATCGAAGGCGTGGGATCGAACATGATCTTCGCCTCCTACACCATCGGCACCCAGCAATCCTCCGCCGAAGTGAACGCCGACTTCGTCAAAACTGCCGACGTCCAGGCGATCCGCGACCAGCTCGCCGGCCGCATCACGGCCGCCACCGGCATCGAAAGCAACTACGACGAGATGTTCATCAACGGCAAACCGGAACGGCTGCTCGTGATCGGTTCCGATGAGTACTACAAATCCGTCCGCAATCTGGTCGTCGTCTCCGGCCGCTTCCTCGACGCGGGCGACGTCAGTCTCCGCCAGAAAGTGGCGCTTCTCACCGACAAGCTCGCCATCCGTCTCTACGGCACGCCGGCCGCCGCTCCCGGCAACACCATCAAGATCCACGGCCTGCAGTTCACCGTCATCGGCACCTTCCGCGAGAAAGTGGAAAGCTTCGGCCAGTCCGAACTCAACACCGAAACCGTGGTCATCCCCATCACGGTCCAGCAGTATTTCGTGCCGGTGGAACGCATCGACCCGGTCTACGTCCAGGCGAGATCGCCCGAAATCGTCGAAGCCGTCACCGACCAGGTGAAAGCCGTCCTCTCGAGCCGCCATCGCGCCGGAGCTTCTTACAAGGCGGAGAATCTCGCCGGCATTCTCGCCGCCGCCAAAAGCATCGCCCAGGTGCTGAGCCTGGTGCTGGTGCTCGTCTCCACCATCGCGCTCGTCATCTCCGGCATCGGGATCATGAACATCATGCTGGTCACCGTCACCGAGCGCACGCGCGAAATCGGAGTGCGCATGGCGGTGGGCGCGTCGCGGCGCGAAATCCTGCTGCAATTCCTCGTCGAAGCCGTCATGATCAGCCTCGGCGGCGGCATCATCGGCATCCTCGCCGGCGTGGCGGTGCCTCTCGGCATCGGCTATGTTGTCGAGACAATTCACATTCCGATTTCGGTCTGGTCGATCGTCATCGCCTTCACGGTGTCGAGCCTCGTCGGCCTGATTTTCGGCCTCCTGCCCGCCAGCCGCGCCTCGAAGTTGAACCCGACGGAAGCGCTGCGCTACGAATAGGGAATGCGTATTCCCTTGCTGTTGATGGCAGCGGCTCTCGCCGCGCACGCAGAAACATACACACTCACCCTGAAACAGGCGACCGATCGCGCCGCCGCCCAGAATCCCGACACCGTCATGGCGCGCCTCGATGAACTGAAGGCTTCGCAGGCCGTGAAGGTCGCCCAGAGTCCCTTCAAACCCCGCGTCACCGCCGGCAGCGGGCTGGCTTACAGCAGCGGCTTCCCGCTCAGCATCGAGGGGTCGGCCCCCGCCGCTTTCGAAGTGAAGGCCAATCAGTATCTGTTCAACCGTCCGCAGAGCTGGGCGATCGAACAGGCGAAGGAATCGGCGCGCGGAGCCAACCTCGCCGCGTCGGAAAAAGGCGACGAGGCCGTGTACCGGGTCGCCACGCTTTATGTCGACGTCGCGCGCGCCAGCCGCCTTGCCGAAGCCGCGAAGAAACAGGTGGAAAGCCTCGGGAAGGTTCTGTCCACGGCCACGGCGCGCGTCGAAGAAGGCCGCGAACTCCCTGTCGCCGTCCAGCAGGCGAAGGTGAACCTCCTGCGCGCCGAGGAGCGTTCCATGACGCTCGAAAGCGATCGCGATTACGCCGAACGCACGCTCGCCATCACGCTCGGCTATACCGCGGGCGATCTCGTGCAGCCCGCCGATGAGGAACTCATGCCGCTCCGGATTCCCGAGAGCGAAGACGCCGCGGTGCAGACGGCCATTGCCTCGAACAAGGAACTGAAGCGCCTGCAGTCGAACGTTCTCGCCAAGGGGCTCGAGATCAGGAGCGACAAGGCGCAGTATCTGCCGCGCGTCGATCTCGTCGCCCAGTATGCCCTGCTGACGAAGTACAGCCACTACCAGGAGTACTTCGCGAAGTTCGAGCGCAACAACGGCCAGGTCGGCGCCTCGATCCAGGTGCCGCTGTTCACCAGCGCCAGCGTGAAGGCGATTGTCGCCGAAGCCGAGACCGAGCAGCGGCACATGCAGAATGAGGCCGACGCGCAGCGCAACCGCGTCGTGCTCGACGTTCACCAGAGCTATCAGGAAGTGCAGAAGGCGGATATTGCCCGGCAGCTCGCGCAGGCCGATCTCGATCTGGCGCGCTCGCAGCTTTCGGTGGTGCTGGCGCTGATGGACGAAGGCCGCGCCACGCTCAGCCAGGTGGAGGAAGCGCGCTTCGCCGAGAACGAGAAGTGGATCGCGTTTTACGATGCGGAGTTCGGCGTGGAACGCGCGCGCCTGAGCGTGCTGCGCCAGACCGGCGAACTGCGTGCCGCGCTCCAGTAGCTACTGCGTGATGCCGGCGTTTACGAGCGTGGCGTTGATGATGTTCAGGGGATTGAGCGCGCCCGTCTGCGTGCTGCCCGCGGAGAAGAGCTGACTCAGGCTCTGGCTGCTCGAAGAAGAATCGGAATCGGAGCTCGAGCTCGAACTGGAACTCGCGTGGTGGTGATGGTGGTGGTGGTGCCCGCCGCCGACGGCCTGCGCGAGATCCGAAATATTCGGGAGCTGGCCGGTCTGCGAAGCGGTCGAGAAATCGTTCGCCAGCTGATTCAGCTCATTGGCGAGCGACGTGTTGCCCTGCTGCTGCGCCGTCTGGGCCGCGGACTGCAGGTTGGTGGAAATCTGCTGGGTCACCTGCTGGTATTGCGTGGGATTGCTTTCCTGCAGTTGCTGCAAAGTGTTCAGCAGCTGGGCGAAGGGCGAGAGCTGGTTGCTGTCCGAACTCTGCGCCGAGCCAGTCGCGGTCGCGCCATTCACGTTGTTGCCTGGTGTCTGAATGCCGAGCAGTTGCTGAAGCGCAATCTGCTGGAGATAGTTGCCGGAGAGTGGACTAACGCTCATCGATATACTTATCGGCATTTTCGACGCCAGCTTTAACGCCCGCCTAATCCGTTGATTTCATTCCCCCGGCCGCGGCCCCGAATCGCCTCCCGCCGTCAATATCCTGCCAGTGGCAATAGAATGACAGCATGAATCTCGGGGATCTGGTGCGCTCGGGCGCGGCGCAAAACCCAAATGTAACGGCCCTCATCTACCGCGACAGAGCCATGTCGTTCGCGGAACTCGACAGCGCGACCGACGCGCTCGCCGGCTGGTTCATCCGCCAGGGGCTCAAGCCTGGCGACCGCGTCGCGCTGCAGTGGCCGAACGAAATCGAAGCTGTCGAGCTCTATTTCGGCATCTTCAAGGCCGGGCTCATCGCGGTTCCCATCAATCTCCGGCTCAAGGCGCCCGAGATCGCCTGGATTCTCTCCGATTCCGGCGCATCGCTCTGCTTCAGCCATCCCTCGCTGGCGGCCGCGGTGCGCGAGGCGGGATTCGAGCCGCGCACGGAAGTGCCGCGCCACGAACACAAGGCCCCGGCCGTTCTTCCCGGCATCGAGGAAGACGATCCCTGCGCCATCATCTACACGTCGGGCAGCACGGGCCGTCCCAAAGGCGCGGTCCATACGCATCGCAGCCTGCTCGCCGTCACGCGCATCATCGCGCACGATATTCATGCCGAGTTCGGCGAAGGCGCCGATATCAGTGCCGTCATCCAGCGCTGCCTCATCATGACGCCCATGATGCACGTGAGCGGTCTCTATGTTCTGCTCTGCACGCTGTGGCTTGGCCAGGCCTCGGTTCTGCTCGCCGTCTTCGATCCCGGCGCCGTTCTCGACGCCATCGAACAGCATCGCTGCAGCCTCACGCTCACGCTTCCGGCCCTCATGCAGTTCGTGCTCGAAGAGCAGCTGCGCAAGCCGCGCGACGTGAGTTCGCTGCGCGTGATCTTCGGCGGCGGCGATACGGTGCCGCTCGCGTTACAAAACCGTGTCCGCGAGATTCTCGGCGTGGAGCTGCTCGAAGGCCTCGCCCAGACGGAAACGGGTCCGATCGCGGGAAACCCGCCGAATGCTCCCAAGCCCGGCTCGATCGGCACACTCCGGCACGGCGTCGAGGCGCGCGTCGTCGATTTCGACTACCACGATGTCCCGGAAGGCCAGGTGGGCGAACTGCTGGTGCGCAGCTCGGGCGTCTGCAGCGGCTACTGGAACAATCCCGAAGCCAGCGCCGAAGCGCTCAAAGACGGCTGGTGGTGCACCGGCGATCTGGTGAGCCGCGATCCTGACGGTTACTACTGGTTCCGCGGACGCCGCAAGGAAATCATCATCCGCGGCGGTTCGAACATCTCGCCGCAGGAAGTGGAAGAGGCGCTTTACACGCATCCGGAAATTCTCGAGGCGGGCGTCGTCGGCGAGCCGCACTCGGTCTGGGGAGAGCTCGTCGTCGCCTTCGTCGCGCTGCGCGAACCGGCTACGGCCGATGAGGCCAGCATCCGCGAGCACGCGCGCAAACACCTGGCCGATTATAAAGTTCCCGAGCGCGTCCACATTCTGCCCGTTCTGCCCAAAGGCGCCACCGGCAAAGTGCACCGCAAAGCCCTGAAAGACAAGCTGCTCGGCGAAAAAGGAACCTCCCGCCCGAAACCATAGTCTTTGGAAACCGGGTTGCATGTACGCTCGTCCGGAAAATCATGAGTAAACGGGTCCCGCTGGCTCTGGCAGTGGGTCTGGTTCTGTGCGCGGGGGCGCAGAATCTGGCTGCACAGAGGAACCGTATCGCAGCACCGGTGGATCGCCGCGACACAGTCCGGCTCACCGGACACATTCATCCGCTTGCCACCGCGGCCAACGAGCGCGGGCGCGCGGACGCCTCGATGCCGATGCCCGGCATCACGCTTTTCTTCCGGCCCACGGCGGACCAGCAGAAAGCCCTCGACGATCTGCTTGCCCGCCAGCAGGATCCCGGGTCACCGGACTATCACAACTGGCTGACGCCCGAACAGTACGCCGACCGCTTCGGCCTCTCCCAGGCCGACATGGCGAAGATCAGGGCCTGGCTCGAAAGCGAAGGCTTTACCATCGCGCTCACCGCGCGGGGCCGCAACAGCATCACGTTCAGCGGCACGGCCGGGCAGGTGGAGAAGACCTTCCAGACCGAGATCCACCGTTATTTTGTCGACGGCCAGATGCACTACGCCAATTCGACCGAGCCCTCGATTCCGGCTGCGCTCGGCGGCATCGTCGGCTCCATCCGCGGCCTGCACGATTTCAAACCTCGCCCTCCCCGCGCGCGCATCACGCAGCCGCGTTACGACAATCCGCCGAACCAGGGCGGGGGTTACCAGATCGCGCCCGACGATGCGGCCGTCATCTACGATTACAAAACACTTTACAGCCAGAACATCAACGGCGCGGGCCAGAACGTGGTGATCGTCGGCCAGGTGCAGATTGCGACCAGCGACATCGCCGCGTTCCGCACCATGTTCAACCTTCCCGCCAGCGCGCCCACGCTCGTACCGGTTCCCAACCTTCCCCTGCCGCCTACCGGAGCCCAGGACTCCGGCGACCTCGGCGAATCCGACCTGGATATCGAAACCGTCGGCGGCGTAGCCCGTGGCGCAACCGTGATTTTCGTTTATTCCAACAACGTTGAGGACGCGATTACCTACGCGATCGACCAGAACCTCGCGCCCGTCCTCAGCTCGAGCTACGGCCTCTGCGAAGCGCTGGCCACTCAACCGGGCACTCTGAGCGACCAGACGCTGGCGGAACAGGCGAACGCCCAGGGCATGACCTGGCTCTCCGCGGCAGGCGACAACGGAGCCGTCGACTGTTACGGCCAGGTCAAGGGCGATCCCGGGCTCGGCGTCGATGAACCCGGTTCCATCCCCCAGGTGACCAGCGTCGGCGGAACGGAACTCAACGAAGGAAGCGGCAACTACTGGGCCTCGACCAACAACGCCAGCGACGCCTCCGCGCTGTCTTACATCCCCGAAACCACCTGGAATGACAGCGCGATCGACGGAACCGCCTCGGCATCGGGCGGCGGCTCGAGCATGTTCTTCACCCGTCCTTCCTGGCAGACCGGAAGCGGCACGTTCTCCAGCGATGGAATGCGCGATGTGCCGGACGTATCCTTTTCGGCGTCCGCCGATCATGATGGCTGGCTCATTTACTCGGGCGGAAGCCTCTCCATCTTCGGCGGCACGTCGGTCTCCGCGCCGCTCTTCGCCGGTATCCTGACCCTGCTCAATCAATACGAGGTCGTGAACGGGTACCAGAAGACACCGGGTCTCGGCAATGTCAATCCGAAGCTCTAT
>DASPQQ010000278.1:0-6216 GCA_035624885.1 Bryobacteraceae bacterium
GACCTGGAGGATGGTCTTCTGTTCGCCTTCTTTCGCCATGGCGAGCGTGGCGAGCAGCGGGGGGAACAGGGACAGGGCGAGAACGAAGATGCCGGGGCCGTAGAACTTTTTCGACGAACGGCCCGGGTTGTACCAGAAACGGATGGCGGCGGTGACGGGCGCGGCGTGCATGGCGCCGCCATGCTCCCGGTTGAAGGCGTTGGTGATCTGGCTCGCGTAGCCGGCAACCAGCTTGGCGGTGTTGGCGTCGGAGGCGTCGATCATCATCTGCACCGGTGTGGCGGCGCCGCGCGTCATGTCGCGGCCGAAGTGTTTGGGGATGATCAGCACGGCGCGCGCCAGGTTGTCGGTGAAGGCGCGCTCGGGATTGCGGTCGACGGCGAACGGAATGACGTGGAACGTGACGGACTCACGGAATGCGTCCACGAGCTGATTCGAGGCCGGCGAGTTATCGAGATCCTGGATGACGATGGGGAGGTCCCGCACATCGAGCGAGATGGAGGATCCCATCAGGAGAATCTGCATGATGGGCAGAATCAAGGCGAGGCCCATGGCGCGGCGGTCGCGGATGATCTGCGTCAGTTCCTTGCGGGTCTGTGCGAGTATGCGCCTCATAATCTAGTCTTCCAGAGCGACTTTTCCCTCTTCGCGGGCTTTCTCGACCACGCTGATAAATACGTCTTCGAGCGAGAAGCGGCCTTCCCGCGCATAGATGACGCGGACGCCTTTGGCCTGCAGTTCAGCCGTGGTCTGGCGGATCGCGGTATCGGCGTCCGCCTCGGTGATGATGTGCAGGCGGTCGCCGAAGAGCGATGTGCGCCAGCGCTCAGTGTCTTTCTTGAGAAGGTCGAGAGCCTTCTGGGGCTGGTCGACGATGAATTCGAGCAGATGCCCGGTCTGCGCGTTCTTGATGGCGGTGGGCGTCCCTTCGGTGACGAGTTCTCCGGCGACCATGAAGCCGAGGCGGTTGCACTGTTCCGCCTCTTCCAGATAGTGGGTGGTGACAAGGATCGCGGTGCCGGTGTCGGCGAGGCGATTGATCATGGTCCAGAAGGCGCGGCGCGCGAGGGGGTCGACGCCGGAGGTCGGTTCATCGAGAAAGAGCACGTTGGGCTCATGAAGAATCGCCGCGCCGAAGGCGACGCGCTGCTTCCAGCCCTGCGGCAGGCTGCCGGTGATCTGGTCTTCCCTGCCTTCAAGGCCGGAGAAGGAGAGAACCCAGTTCATCTTTTCGGCGCGCTCTTCTTCCGGCACGCCGTAGACGCCGGCGAAGAATTCGAGGTTCTCTTTGATCGACATGTCGTTATAGAGAGAAAACTTCTGCGACATGTAGCCGAGCTTCTGGCGCACTTCGCCGGAGCGAAGGCTGCCGGTTTTGCCGGCGAGCGTCATTTTGCCGAAAGTGGGCGGGAGCAGCCCGCAGAGCATTTTGATGGTGGTGGTTTTGCCCGCGCCGTTGGCGCCGAGAAGGCCGTAGATTTCGCCGTATTTGATTTCGAGGCTGACGTTTTTGACGGCGGTGAAACTGCCGAACTGCTTGGTGAGGCTCGAAGCGCCGATCGCGACCTGGCCTTTGAGCGGCGCGTTGCTGCGGCGTCCCGGAAAAGGCTCGCTGTGGACTTCCTGACCGAGGTTGCGCAACCGGGCAACGAAGGTGTTTTCGAGCGTGGGCTCGTCGAACCGGACTTCGTCGATGGTCAGGCCTCTCGAGGGCAGGAGATCGCGAAGCTCCGCGGCGGCCGCCGGCGGGTCGTGCGCGATGAGGTCGAGCCGGTCGCCGAACCGCTGGACGTCGATGATCTGATTCTCCGGGCCGACAACGGTGTTGATCAGGTCTTCGGCGGCGGCAAGGTTATTGGTGTGGAGCTCGATGCGGCCGGCGTTGAGACTGGCGCGGAGTTCCGACGGCGTGCCGATCTGGCGGATTTCACCCTGATGGATGAAGGCGACGCGATGGCAGCGCTCGGCTTCATCAAGATAAGGAGTGGCGAGAACGATGGTGAGGCCTTCGGCGGCGAGGTGGGCGAGCGTGTCCCAGAATTCGCGGCGCGAGACCGGATCGACGCCGGTGGTGGGTTCATCGAGCAGAAGGACCTGAGGCTGCGGCACGAGCGCGCAGGCGAGCGCGAGCTTCTGCTTCATGCCGCCGCTGAGTTTGACCGCAAGGCGATGGCGGAAGCGATCCATATCGAACATGCGCAGGTAGTGCATGCCGCGCTTTTCGATTTCGGCGGGCGGCACGCGGCGCAGGTCGCCGATATAGCGGATGTTTTCGGTAACGGTGAGATCGGGGTAGAGACTGAACGCCTGGGTCAGGTAGCCGGTGTTGGCGCGGGCTTCGCGCGCGGGAACACCGAAGATGTCGGCAACTCCCGAAGTCGCTTCCATGACGCCGGCGAGGATCTGAAATGTGGAAGTTTTGCCCGCGCCATCCGGCCCGATGAGGCCGAAGATCTCGCCGCTGCGCACTTCGAGGTCGATGCCGCGCACGGCCTCGAGAGCGCCGTAGCGCTTGACGAGACTGGCGACTTCAACCGCGAGGCCGGTGGCGATTGCGCTCATTTGCCGACAAATTTGGCCGCGGGCCACGCACGGCCCGAGACCAGAATTTCTCCATCGGCCGGCATGCCGGGTTTGGCGAAGCCCACGGCTTCCCCGATCTGGAGTTTCACGCCGACCACCTGCTTGACGCGATCGTCGCGGAAATATGTGTTTTCGGGAGTGAACGTGGCCTGCGGGTCGATGCGCAGAACGGACGCGGAGATGGCTTTGTCGGGCGCGGAATCGAGATAGACGCGGGCCGCCTGGCCGATCTTCACCTTGCCGATCTCGCCTTCCGGAATGAAGCCGCGCAGATAGACCTTGCTGAGATCGAGCAGCGTGACGATGGCAGTGCCGGCGGAGACGACTTCGCCGGGTTCGGCGGCGCGCGTCATCACGGTGCCGTCGAAAGGCGCGCGCACGATGAGGTCTTCACTGTTTTCATTCGCTTCCTGGAGCTGGTATTGCGCCTGCTGGGCGGCGGCGTTGGCGTTGGCGATTTCGCCCTGCTGCTGCGCGATCTGCTTGCGGATGGTCTCTGTGGCGAAGGCCCGGATGCCGGGATTCGCGAGATTCGCTTCCGCGATGGTCAGCGAGCCGCGGGCCGCTTCGAGACGCCGCCGCGCCGCGAGGACGGCCGCTTCCTGCTGGTCCGCCGTGGCGGCAGCCTGTTTGCCCTGGCGCTCGGAGACGGCGCCGGTTTTGACCAGCTTCTGGTAGGCCTCGTTGTCCCACTGCGCGAGCCTGAGCTGCGCTTCGAGCTGCGCGAGATCGGATTCGGCGGCGGCGACGCTGGCTTCGGCGTTGCGGACCTTGCCGGCCGCATCGGTCTTCGCCTGTTCTTCGGTGAGATTGTTCTGCTGCAGTTCCTGCTCGAGAACCGCGATCTGATCGCGCGCGGTGGTGCGGCGGGCTTCGGCGCCGGCGAGCGCGGCTTTTGCCTGCTCCTGACGCGCCTTCACCTGCTCGTCATCGATGACGGCGATGGTGTCGCCGGACTTCACGCTGTCGCCTTCGCGCACGCGGATCTCGAGCAGCCGGCCCGTGACCTTGGGGGCAACAGCCGAATCGTCCCCTTCCATACGGCCGCTCAGGACGACGAGGTTATCCGGGATCTTCGGCGAGGCGAAGAAGCCGCGCCAGATGAAAAACGCGGCGACGCCGAGCACCACGATGATGAGCGGGAAAATTCTTCCGCGGGGTCGAGCAGGAGGGGCTGCGGGTGCAGCCGGCTTCTGGTCCGTCATTTGTTTCTCCTGATGGTCCTTTTCTTTACGGTTTTCCTGTTCGCCGGCGCGGCCGTCAGATAGGCCAGCGAGAAATCGGCGATGTGGTTTCCAATCTGTTCGATACGTTCCGGCGTGAGTTCGAGTTCAGGCCAGATCTTTGCGTTGACCTGCTTGCCATGGGCATAGTGGACGATCTGGGCGATCACGCTGTGCGCGCACAGGCGCGTTTTTTCGTGATCGACGGGAAGGTCGAGAAGCGCGCCGATCAGCGCGCATACGCGCTCGTAAATGGGCCGCATGGTCTCATCGATGACTTTCGAGAAGGCCGGCGTCGGCTGCGCCATTTCGTGCGTCAGCACCCGGAAGTGCCAGGCGGGACGGCCCGGCCGCAGAATCCTGCGGATGATGGCGAGCACTCCCTGACGGAACGCGTCGGCCGGGGGAAGGCCGCTGTGGAGCGCCCGGACTTCGGGTTCGGTGGAACCGAAGGAGAGTTTGAGCACGGCCTCGTAGAGCTTTTCCTTGTCGCCGAAGTGATAATTCACGAGCGCCACGTTGGCGTGGGCGCGGGCGCAGATTTCGCGCACGGTGGCCGCCTTGAAGCCGTGCTCGGCGAAAACCTGGCCGGCGGCGTCGAGCAGTTTGTGGCGGGTTCCTTCGGCGAGAAGGGGAGTGGCCTGACTTGCCATTAAACATCAGTTTAAAACAGGCGTTTTAAACACGTCAACAAAAGGCCACCGCGCAACATTTCCGCGTTACCATGTTCTGGAGGGTTTCGTTGCTGTGAATTTCCTGTCCAGAACTGTGGATTTCAGGTCCGGGGCCGGGGCGGAACTCACGGGCTGCCAGCGGCATACGGAGCCCACAGGTTCGGCTGCAACTTTCCTGATTCTTCCTCAGAGACAACTGCTACATTGAGTCCCGCTGCCATGTCGTCCCCCGCCGGTGTAGAACTCCAGAAAGGTCTTCCTTCGAACGTCGATGCAGAGCGGTTCATCCTCGGGTCGATCCTGCTCGATGACGCGCGCTTCATCGACATCGCGGGGTTGCTGAGCAACGCCGATTTCACGACGGAAGCGCACCGGCGCATTTTCACGCGCATGACGGAGCTGCACGACCGCGGCGAGAAGATCGACCGCGTGACGGTGGCGAACGAGCTGCAGCGGTGGGGCGAACTCGAATCGGTGGGCGGGCTGAGCTATGTGATTTCGCTCGACGACGGGCTGCCGCACATCTCGAACCTCGAGAGCTACGTGCGGATCGTGCGCGACAAGGCGATGCTGCGCAGGATCGCGGTCGCCTCGCAGCAGCTCATGAACCGGGCGCTGATGGCGGAGGAGGATCCGGAGCAGATCCTCGCCGGCGCCGAAGAGACGCTGCTCAAGCTGGGCGAATCGCGGGCCGAAGGCGGCCTGATGACGCCGCTGCAGGTGATCCAGAACTACGAGGGCGGGCTCAACGCGTTTCTCGATCCGAGCAAGCGCATCAAGGGCATCGGCACGGGGTTCACGAAGCTGGATGAAATGACGGGCGGGCTGCACGGCGGCGAGCTGATCATTCTGGCGGCGCGGCCCTCGATGGGCAAGACCGCGCTCGCGCTGAACATCGCCTGGCACGTGGCTTCGCGCCTCTTGCAGCCGGTGGCGATCTTCTCGCTTGAAATGTCGAAGGAGTCGCTGCTGACCCGTATGCTGTGCGCGGCGGCGCGCGTCGACAGCCAGCGCTTCCGCGCCGGTTATCTGAATGAAGCGGAGCGGCAGAAGCTGCGCGCGGCGGCCAACCAGATGGTGGAAGCGCCGATCTATATCGACGACACGGCGGGGGCGAACCTGATGGACATGCACGCCAAGCTGCGCAAGCTGCAGGCGGGCGGGCAGAAGCTCGGGCTGGTGGTGGTCGATTACCTGCAGCTCATGAGCGTGCGGGGCAAGGTGGAGAACCGCAACCAGGAAGTGAGCCAGTTGTCGCGCGGGCTGAAGCTGCTTTCGAAGGAACTGAACTGTCCGTTCCTCGTGCTCTCGCAGTTGAGCCGCGCCACGGAAACGCGCGTGGGCGATCACCGGCCGCAGTTGAGCGACCTGCGCGAATCGGGATCCATCGAGCAGGACGCGGATCTGGTGGGCTTCATCTTCCGCGAGGAAGTTTACAAACGCGACCGCGAGGATCTGCGCGGCGTGGCGGAACTGATTCTGGCCAAGCAGCGCAACGGCCCGGTGGGCAAGATCGACCTGGTGTTCCTGCACGCCATGACGAAGTTCGAGAACCGGGCGGAGGATCTGGGCGATCTGCCGCCGGAGTAAGGCCCAACGCGGCTGAAGAGTCTGTGTGAGAACTCCGGTTCACGGGTATTCGGCTGCGAGCGTGGTCCGGAAAATCCGGTACAGACAACCTTTTTCGCGCCGTCCCGGCTCTCACGCAGAAGTTTTGTAACGCGAAAAAGGAGTCT
>DASPQQ010000279.1:0-17942 GCA_035624885.1 Bryobacteraceae bacterium
GGCCCAGTCGATCTTCCGGTCCACGCCTTTCTTATGCAGACTGGGGAACTGCAGATAGATGGCGATCACCGCGAGGATGCCGACGGGCAGGTTGACGTAGAACGTCGCACGCCAGGAGAAGGCGTCCATCAACCAGCCGCCGGCGGTCGGGCCGAACATAGAAGCGAAGCCCCACACCGCGGCGAACAGCGCCTGGTACTTACCGCGTTCGGCGGGCGAGAAGATATCGCCGATGATGACGAAGATGAGCCCGATCATCATGCCCGCGCCGAGGCCCTGCAGGCCGCGGAACAGGATGAGCTGGTTCATGCCGTCGAGCCCGGTGAAGTTCAGGTTGCCCGCTGCTCCGCAGAGAGCCGATGCGATGACGAAGAGCGAAGTGCCGAAGAGGAAGAAGCCTTTGCGCCCGTAAATATCGGAAAGCTTGCCGAAGATGGGGACGGCGATGGTCGACGAGAGCAGGTAAGCCGTGGCGACCCAGGGGTAGCGGTTGAAGCCGGAGAGAGAGGCGATGATACGGGGCTCGGCGGTGCCGACGATGGTCTGGTCGATCGCGGCGAGAAGGAGCGCGAAGAGCAGACCGCCCAGGGTGCCGATGAGCTGGGAGCGCGTCAGGCGGACAAGGCCCGAAGTCTGAAACTCCGTTTGCGCGACAGAGGCCATCTAAAGATTTTAGCTTGACGCCGTTAATCTACGGGTTGGTGGACTGCGGCTGGGTCTGGATGCCCAGGCCGGCGTACTCGTCCTTGACCTTGACGACCTTCGGGCCCTGGAAGGTGACGAAGGTGATCTTGCCGGGAGGGTTGCCGTAGATCCAGTCCTCGGTTTCGACGCCCTGTTTGCTGGTTTCGCGGTATTTGTGATCGGGATGGCCGAGCGCCATGACCACTTCCTCGCGCGTCATGCCTTCGATGGCGCGCTTCTCCGCGATGGCGTGCTGCATATCGGGCGGGAGAGTTTCGGAGTAGACCTTCGTAACGGAGTGTTTATCCCACTCAAACAGCGGCGAGAGGATTTTCTTCACGTCGTCCGGCGAGAGATTTTCCATCGGCTTGTGAAAGTTGAGCTCGATGACAGTGCCGAAGGTGGGCTGGCCGGACTGGCCGTTGGTGACCGGCACGGCCACGCCGACACCGATGGAAACGTGGTCCATGAACTTTTTGCCGCTCTTCAGGCCGCCGTTGATTTCGATCAGCATGGCGTCGCCCTCGAGCGTGATTTTGGTGATCTGGATCTGGTCGCCGGCGCGGCAGGCGGTGCCTTTGGCAAGCTGCGCGGACTGCCACTGCTTGATGTTCCAGGTGCCGTCGGCGTTGTATTCGAGCGGGCTCGAAGAGCGCGGGATGGTGGCTCTGGCTTTGGCGTATTCCGAGCTGAGGTCGCGCACGAGCGCGATCTTTTCGTCTTCGGTGAGCTTATCGGAGGGATGGATGATGCCGGCGGGAAGGGCGAGCGCGGCTAACCCGACGGCGACTATTCTGAGTCCGGGGGCGAGTCGAGCAGCCAGGCCTCGCCTTTGCGCAGGGGCACTTTCCAGAGAGCCACGAAGAGAACGAGCAGGACGGCCGATGCCGCGACACTCGCTTCGGGCCCGTATTTGCCCCCACTCCACAGATCGCCGCCGCGCCATACCAGCCTGTACTCCGTAACTCTAATTGTAAGACCGGAGAGATCGGCTCCGAGGAACGGGAGGATGGTGTTCCAGGCGAAGTGCATGCCGATGGGGAGCCAGAGGTCGTGCGAGCGGAAGAGGGCGATGCCGAAGAGGACGCCGAAACCGGCGGTGTTGAGCATGCCGAGCGGGCTGGCGCCGGGGTTGGAGGAGTGGAGCGCGCCGAAGAGAGCGCCCATGGTGAAGATGCCGGCCCATGGCCCCCAGCCGCGCATGAGGTACTGGAGCATGAAGCCGCGGAAGAGGATTTCCTCGCCGGCCGCGCCGCAGAAAAGCAGCGCGGGCATGAAGAGGGCGGCGGGGAGGGAAACATCGGCGTGTTCGATGCGCTGGTAACGGGCGACGCCGAGAAGAACGGCGGGAACGATGAGCAGAAGCGCGCCCAAGGCGCCGAAGGCGAGGCCGGTGAGGAGATTGCGCGCGGTGCCGGATTTCCAGGAGAAGCCGAGATCGCCGAGGCCTCTCGATTCGAAGATCATCATGCCCAGCGTGCTCGCGAGCGCGGCGGCGATGAGGAGCGGGATGGTATCGGCCACCATCTCTCCGCCGAGGAAACGGATGGGCGGGATCAGAAGATTCCAGACGACCCAGTAGATGATGAAGCAGGTGGCCGCGCCGAGCAGAGGGCGGACAGGATCCCGTCGTTCCGGCATGTTCGGAGGGGCTTGAGAAGATACGAACATAGCATGATCCTGAACCATCGCGCACAGCGCGCGGTCCTTGCGGTTTCCTTTACAGTGCTGGGGGTGGTTTATCTCGCGGCGTGGCTTGCCCCCACGCTGGCGGTGGACCATGAGAGCGGCGTCAATCTGGTGCTGGCCAAAGCGCTGGCGGCGCGGCACGGCTACGTGCTGGACAATCTGCCGGAGCCCGTGGCTGAGACCGGAGTGCCTCCGGTGTTCCCTGCTCTATTGGCGTTGTTCGCGTTCGTGTCCACGGCGGCGCAGTGGCTGAAGATCGTGCCGCTCGGCTGCGCGGTCGGATGGCTATGGCTCACGCGGCGGCTGCTCCTGCGGATGGGGGCTTCGGATGGATCGTCGTGGCTGCTGGTCGGGCTGACGGCGATTTCGCCGATGGTGATTTTCCTCTCGACGAATCTGCTGCCCGAGACGCTGTTCGCGATGCTGGCGACGGCGACGCTGCTCCGGCTGCTGGACGACAAGCCACTGGTGGCGGGCGCGCTGGCGGGCCTTGCGACCCTGACGCTCGCGGCGGGCGCTCCGCTGATTGCGGCGTGCATCCTGACGCTGGCGATGCGCAGCCGGTTCCGCAGCGCGCTGATTTTCGCGGGCGTGGCGATGGCGATGGTGGCGCCGTGGTCCGGATGGTCGCTGGCGCATCTGACGCATGCGACGTATCTGAACGCGGACGATCGCGTGCCGACGAACATCCTGATGGGGCTCGCGGCGAACGAGAAGCTGATTGTGGCGTCGCGCAATCTGGTGGCGTTTTTCAGCGGGCCGATCGAGCTGATGACGGGCGGGTTCAGGAGCCCGTATGGCGCGGCGGCGCTGGCGCTGGTGACGATCTGGTGTCTTTGGGTGCGGCGGCAGCTGGTGCCGGACCTGTTTGTCGCGCTGTACGGGTTCACGCTGATGTTTTTCATCTGGCCGCCGGAGCGGCTGGTGGCGGCGGTGCTGCCGATGATTCTGTGGATTGCGTGGCGCGCGTTTCGCCTCGTGCGCTCGAAGGAAGCGATTGCGGCGGTGGTGCTGATCGTGATCGGGATCGCGCTGTGGGCGGACGGGACGCGGCTGCCGGCGCTGGTGCGCTCGGGCGTGTTTCCGGAGCAGGAGGCGGCGGCGAACGAATGGAGCGCGATGCGGCCGTTGCTCGCGGCGGTGAAGACGAAGACGTCGGCGGGAAGTGTGGTGCTGACGAACGCGGATGGGATGGTTTGGGCGGTGACGGGCCGGAAGACGGTGCGCGGGTTTACGGCGGACGGGTACAACCTGTTCTATACCGAGAGGCAAGCGACGGTGACGCCGGATGAGATTTCGAGCGCGATTCTGCGCGAGCAGGTGAATTATGTGGTGGTGACGCCGGATGAAGGTGAGGCGGAGTCGGCGTCATTCCATCGGGCGGTGGAGGCGCTGGAGCATGGCGGGGTGCTGCGGCCGGTGGAGGTGGACGGGCTGAAGCCGGGGTATGAGTTGTGGCACGTGGAGGCAGCCGGGTGGTAGCGCGGCTTTGCTAACCTTGGATGAAAAGGGCGCTTAGCTCAGCTGGTCAGAGCGTCTGCCTTACAAGCACCTTTGGAAACTCCCTGCCTATCTGTTGATTCTAGACCCCTTAGCTAAACCTTCGCAACTTATCAAAGCGTCCGGCAAGCGTTCTGAAAAGATCGTCCTGTCTCGTTTGATCTGACTCCTTCCACTCCTCGCCTCGCGTTCACTTCCTCTGCTCTGTTGGTTGACCGAGGAGTAATAACGCAATGCGGATAGACGTTCCTTGCTATTCACTTCCCTCTGCATCGCGGCCTTCCCGCATGACGAACTGTGACCGATCAGTATTTACAGAGGAGTACGCACCATGACATCGACAGATGAACCACTCCCTCTCTTTTTGCAGAGTCTGTGCACGCGCAGGTTCTACGGCTCAATCACGCAGCTAAGAATTCAACACAAGAAGGACCTATGACAAAAGACGCAACGCCAGTCAATCCACCGAGCGTTTCTTCTGACGCAAATGGGCCGCAATTGCCCCAGTGCGTCTGGTCGGGACTCGCGGGAGAGTATCTCGACATCGTCAAAGAATGCACCGAAGCGCCGGATGAGTTTCATCTCGCCGGGTTCTTAACCGCTGTAGGATGCCTGATGGGACGACGCGCCTGGTTTCGAAATCCCCATCCCACCTACTCAAACTTCTACTCACTACTCGTCGGCGATACGGCACTCGCAAGGAAGTCAACCGCTTACGCGTTCGCGGTCAACCTACTAAGAGATGGGGGTGAGTTGCTTGGGCGATCCGAGCCACCTGAGCAGCGGTGAACGTCACGAGAATCTTCTGCTCTTCCTTCAGCCGGGGAATCCGGACCAGCGCCTCTCCGCGCTCAGTATGGAGCCATCGGAAGTATGCATTGATGCAGCGGAGATAGGTGTTCACCGAGATGGGCGAGACTCCCCGCTGCCGGAGTTCGGCGATTCGGTTCATGATCGCCGCTTTGTCCTGAAGTGCGCCTTCAAAGGCTCGGAACGAATACCTGTACCAGGCCACAGTCTTCTCCGAAACACCCCGGAGATACACCCTTTCCCTGATAAACTGTTCGGTGTGCACGTCGCCACGACCTTTCCTCAGGCAGTGGCTCTTGGAAGCCATCTTCCAATGCAACCTATTGATTTCAAGGGCGCTTAGCTCAGCTGGTCAGAGCGTCTGCCTTACAAGCAGAAGGTCCGGGGTTCGAGCCCCTGAGCGCCCACCATTCCGTCCCTTCTGCTTTTCACAAACGCTATTTTCCGTTCAGCGTTTCCGTGTTCAGATCGGTCTGGTATTGCCTGACTTCCTTGTACACGTCTTCGAGGTGGGCAAAGCCGCTGTTGACGAGCTGGCCCTTGGTTTTGATCATCGTGTCGGCATCGAGGAAGCGGGTGCAGGCCTGAGCGTCTTCGGGATCGGCGCTCTTCGGGAGCCTGGCGCAGGTCTGCTCCAGGGCGCCGGCGCTCTTCATGATGGCGCCGAAGCGCTGGTCGAAGGTGTCGCGGACGGTAGCGAAACGCTCGTGCTGGTGTTCGATGGCTTCGAGGGCGAGCCTCGAAAGGTCCGCGATGCGGCGATGGATCACATCGGCAGGGAGTTGCACTTTGCCTCCCTGGACTTTCGCGACCTGCTCGCGGTAGCGGGTGGGGACGTTGCGGAAGCTGTCTTCCGCCTGGGGGAAACCGTCGACAAACGCGCTGGCGTCGCCGTAGATGTTGCGGATCTGTTCGGTCAGCCCATCGAGGTCGGCGGCGATGCCGGCGTGGGCGCTGCGGCCTCCGGAACGGGCAGCGGCGGGCGCGGCTCCGGCGGACGGAGCCTGAGTATCGAGTTCGAGGAACCGGGTGAGGGCCTGTCCGGCGCTGCTGTCCTGGGCAGACGCGGAGGCGGAAGTGCTTCCGGAAGAACCGGTTGGAGTGGAATTATCGAGTTCGAGGAACTGGCTGGCGGCGCTGAAAAAGCCGGCCGGGGCAGAGCCATCTGGGGAGTCAGGAGCCTTGCCGCAACCGGCGAAGGCGAGGGCGAGGGTAGCGGCTGCCAGTATCCGGGTCACAGGCCGCCTGGGCGCCGCTAAGCAGCGGCAGAATGGGTTTTGCGGGACGAACGAGCCGGTTCGGCAGGCTTTTCGGCCTTGACCGGGAAATGCTCCCGCAGCCAGTGCTGGATGCCTTCCTTCTGGCTGGCGTTTACCACGCGCTGCCATCGGATATTTCCGGTGCGCTCATCGTACTCCGCCACAACGTACGAGTTGCCGGTAAGAACTGAAATGATTGCGTTTGGCTTGAGGCGACCGCAATAATACGAATCATTGATAACGTGGCGATCTTCCATGTATGAATAATTGTAGCAGAATTCGCCTCGTTTCCGCTTTTCTGCTGGCAGTCCCGGCCGTCTGGTGCCAGGTGCAGGTGCGGGAAGACCGTCTGACGCTGCCCACCTGGGAAGACGCGGCGCCCAATCCGAATCCGCAGTTCCCGCAGTTCTTCAAAGACGAATTTCCCAACTATCCATACCCGATCCTGCGCCCCGAGAACAAGATACGGCACATGACGGAGTGGCGCGTGGTGGTGATCGAGAACGAATACCTCTCGTGCCGGATTCTTCCGGACCTCGGTGGGCATTTACACGGATGCACGGACAGGATCTCGGGCAAGGAGATCTTCTACGCCAATCCGGCGGTGCGGAAGACGGAGACGCCGAGGGGGGATTTTCTTTCGACCGGGATCGAATCCAGTTTTCCGTATGCGCACAGCCGGGTGGCGAGTTCGCCGGTCGACTTCGCGTATTCAGTCACGGACGGGGTGGGGCGCGTGGTGGTGGAAGACCGCGACCGCGTTTCGGGGATGACGTGGCGGGATGAGTTTATTCTGCGGCCGGGCGTGGCGGTGCTGGAGCAGGACGTGGCGCTGGCGAACACGGGCACGGCGCGGCAGCCATATCACTGGTGGGCGAACGCGGCGGTGGAGCTGAACGATCCGCACCTGAAGATCGTTTATCCGGTGAAGTGGATGCTGCCGCATGGCGACGGGCCGATGGTCCAGTGGCCGGTGAACAACGGCGTGGACCTGAGCGACGTGGCGAACCACCAGAAGGCGGTGGGGCTGTTCGGGCATGGGTCGAAGGAACCGTGGATGGCGATTTACAAACCCGCGTCGCGGAGCGGGGTGGCGCATTACGCCGATCCGCGGCAGGTGCCGGGGAAAAAGATCTGGCTGTGGGCGGAAGACAACAGGTTCGTGCTCGAGAACCTGACCGAGAAATTCAACTCGTATGTGGAAATGCAGGCGGGCACGGCGGAGACGCAGCCCGAGTTTGCGTTTTTGCAGCCGGGCGAGGTGAAGCGCTTCACGGAGTACTGGATTCCGTTCCGCGATCTGGGCGGCGTGGAACGAGTAACGCCGGATGTGGTGCTGAGCATTAAACGCGCGGGAGGGGCTCCGGCGATTGAACTGCTCGCGACGCGGCACATTGCGGGCGCGAAGATTCGCGTGCTGGATGGCGCGAAGGCGGTGTTCGAGGCGACGGCGGATCTGGATCCGAAGGCGAACTGGACGAAGACGATCGACGGGGCGGCGCGCGCCATGACGGTGGAAGTGGCGGACGCTTCGGGCGCCGTGCTGCTGCATCACGTGGAAGGCCAGATCGATGCGCTGCCATTCGATCGCAACGCGCGGAATCCGGAACCGGTGGAACCTCCTGCGGCGGGAACAGATCCGCGGACGCAGACGGAAGCGGCGTATCTGGCGCGAGGATTGTGGCATGAGCGGCATGAGCAGTTTCTGCTGGCCCGGCTCGATTACCGGGCGGGTCTGGCGCGCTACCCGGATTCAGAAGCGCTGCGGGTTGCAGCGGGGCGCGTGGCATTCACATTGACGCGATGGAACGAAGTGGTGCCGCTGCTCGGGCCGATTGCACACGGACCGGTGCAGACGGAAGCGGCGTATTACTACGGCATGGTTCTGGCGGAGGCATCGCCGCTGCGCTTTGAAGCGCGCAATGCGCTGAATAATGCGGTGCGGAATCCGGCGTTTGCAGTGGCGGCGCGATACGAACTCGCGATGCTGAATGCGCGCGAGGGGAATCTGGCGGAAGCAGCCAGGGTGATGGACCGGATCACGATGGAGCCGGCGGCGGGCTCGGCGAGCGAACCGCGGGCGGCGGCGCAGATGGGCGCGGTGGAAGTGGCGATTCTGCGGCGTGCGAGCCAGATGGAGGCAGCGAAGAAGAAGCTCGAGTACTGGCTCGCGAAAGATCCGGCGAACAACATGCTGCGCTTCGAGAAGACGCTTGCAGGCGGCGCGGACGATGCGGCGCTGTGGACGCATCTGGCGGCGAATCCGGACCGCGTGATCGCGCTGGCCGATGAGTACGCGGAGATGGGCGACTGGCAGGACGCGGTGGCGCTGCTCGATCGCAAATATCCGGCGCTCGCCGCGGCGAATCAGGCGGAACCCGGCGCGGTGCTGCCGCAGGATTACGCGCTGGCAGCGTACTTCCGCGGGTATTGCCGGGCGCGGATGGGGCAGGATCCGGCGGCGGATTTCGCCATCGGGGCGGGCCAGCCGGTGCTGTATGTTTTTCCGCATCGCGCGCGCATGTACGACGTGCTGGAGCTGGCGGTGGCGAAGAATGCGAACGATGCGAATGCGCACAGTCTGCTGGGCGATCTGAATTTCGATTCGGGCGATACGGATGCGGCCATCGCGGAGTGGCGCAAGGCGCTGGCGCTGAAGAAAGATATTCCGGCGCTGCACCGGAATCTGGGGCGGGCGCTGCTCGAGGTGAAGCGCGATGTGGCATCGGCGCGGCTCGTGCTGCAGGAAGGGGCGCGGTTGCATCCGGAGGATACGGAGCTGCGCGAGTTACTGGCGAATGCGAGTGCCTCCGCGCCGGTGCTCGATTCGAAGTATTTCGAAGCGCCGCTGCCGGCTCCCTCGGCGAACCGGCAGCCTGCGGCCCCTCCGAAGCAGACCACTTCAAATGCACCGGCTCCGCCTCAGGCTCCCAGGAATGCTCCCGCTGTGACCAGCGTGCCGATTCCGGGCGATCTGGCGGATCGCGCGCTGCTCGGGTCTCCGCTCGATCCGGAACGGGCCGCGTCGATGTTCAATGCGGACAGTTTTCCGAAGGACCGGCAGCCGAATGAGGTGCGGCGCGGTTACATCGAAGTGCAGCTGCAGCGCCTGCTGGCGCGTGCGCATGCGGGCAAGTGCCGGGAGATGGCCGATGCCATCGAGACGATGGGCGACGAGAATCAGGCCATTCCGTTCACGCTGTACGGGTTCGGCGCGTTCATGAGACCGGCGCATTTCCAGTACTACCTGGGGGTGGTGGAGAATCTGTGCGGCGATGAGAAGGCGGCGAAGAGGCGATGGTCGCGGATCGCGAAGACAAGCGAGACGTTCGAATCGGTGGACGACGTGTTTCCTTATCTCGCGCTGAAGAGCCTCGAGGAGAAGGGATGGCAGCAGAAGATCGAGGCGGGAATCAAGGCGGTGCACGCGAAGGCGGGCGCGGGCGAAAAGCCGGAGCTGGAGTTCATTGAAGGCGCGCTGCTGATGGCGGCGGGCAGGCAGGCGGAGGGCGACGCTTTGCTGCAGAAATCGTTCCACTCGAATGAGCCGATGGCGCAGTACCTGAGCCTCACGGCCATGCACGAGGCCTCCACGAAATAAAGCCCGGCTGTTACGCCCCGACTGTTAGGATGGTTCCTTCACCGAAAATTTCATGAAATCGCGAGTTCTTTCCGGCGTGCAGCCTTCGGGCAACCTGCACATCGGCAACTATCTGGGCGCGCTCAAGAGCTGGGTCAACATTCAGTACGACTACGAGAGCATTTTCTGCATTGTCGATCTGCATGCGATCACGGTGTACCAGCCGCCGGAGGAATTGCGCGCCAAGGTGCGGGAACTGGCGGCGCTGTTTCTTGCGTGCGGAATCGATCCGAAGCATTCGCGGGTGATCGTGCAGTCGACCGTGCCGCAGCACGCGGAGCTGGCGTGGCTGTTGACGTGCGTGACTCCCATGGGCTGGCTCGAGCGCATGACGCAGTTCAAGGCGAAGGCGGCTGCGCAGGAATCGGTGGGCGACGGGTTGTTTCAATATCCGGTGCTGATGGCCGCGGACATTCTGCTGTATCAGGCGGCGATTGTGCCGGTGGGCGAGGACCAGACGCAGCATCTCGAGCTGACGCGCGATATTGCGCAGCGGTTCAATGCCGCGTACGGCGAGACGTTCGTGATGCCGGCGACGAAGCTGCCGACGGTAGGGGCTCGCGTGATGGGGCTCGACGATCCGACGGCGAAGATGAGCAAGTCGGCGTCGGGTTCGGGGCATGCGGTGGCGCTGCTCGATCCGCCGGAACGGATCAAAAAGACGATCATGCGGGCGACGACGGATTCGAATCCGGGCGTGGATTTCGAGACCATGGGGCCGGGCGTGGAGAATCTGCTGAACATCTATCAGGCGTTCGGCGAGCTGACGAATGACCAGATGCGGGATGAGTTCACCGGCATGCGGTATGGCGATATGAAGAAGCGCGTGGCCGAGATGGTGATTTCGAAGCTCGAGCCGATTCAGTGGAGGTATCGCGAGATTACGGCGGATCCTGGGTATCTGGACAAGGTTCTGCGCGAGGGGCAGGAGGCGGTGACCCCGATTGCGGAGTCGACGGTGGAGCTGGTGAAGCGGCGGATGGGCGTGTTTACTTATTAGGCCGCAGGCGCTTCTGTATGAGTGGCTGCAGGAGCAGAGTTACAAGCACCCGTATTTCAAAGAGGGCGAGATGCGCGAGTGTCGTGCGGCCTTCCACCAGGGTTGCGCCAAACCGCATCGCGAGAGCTCCCGAGAAGGCTGCGCGTCCGGGCGAGTTCGAAGCCCGCTTCAGCCTTTCCGCGAATGCGAGCGAGAAAGCAAACCCCGTACCGAGCACTATGACGGCCACGCCGATTGTCCTGGCAGTGAAATTGAGCGGCCGCGGCGGGATGTGAAGAGCCCACAGCCCGAGGACCAGCGGAAGCTGCGCAAGCCAACCCAGGACAACTGCTCTGCCACGGCTGCCAGGGTTGCGAGCCCTGGGCGCCAGTGTGATGGCGAGGGCAGCCAGCGATTGCCGCCAATGCCAGACTCGGGAACGGCCGTTCTGGAACTCTTCGAGGAGGTCACCGCCTATAGCCTCGGCGACATGGAAGCGGCGCAGGAGCCAGTCGGCGAGAGCCGGCGGTTTGCGATTCATGCGAGGCCACCTTTGAGCTCTGGAACCCCTTTCCAGAGGCGCACGAGAGTGCGTTGTGTTTCGCGGACTTCGCACATCCCCTGGCCGGTGATTTCGAAGTAGCGTTTGGCGCGGCCGCCGCGTTCGGCGGTTGGTTCTCCCATGCGCGATTTGACGAGGCCCCTTTCTTCAAGACGGTCCAGCGTGGCATAGACGCTTCCAAGTGAGACCGTGCGGCGTGCCTGCTGTTCGATTTCGCGGGCGATGGGAACGCCGTAAGCTTCTTCGCCAAGGCGGATCAGAGCAAGGAGAACGATCAGTTCGAGTTCGCCGAGATAGTTGCGTCGCCGCATTTCTTCCAGTTTATAGAAGAAATCGGTGCGAACCAAACGCGCCTGAAGAGTCTGTGTGAGAACTCCGGTTCACGGGTATTCGGCTGCGAGCGTGGTCCGGAAAATCCGGTACAGACAACCTTTTTCGCGCCGTCCCGCCTCTCACGCAGAAGTTTCGTAACGCGAAAAAGGAGTCTGTCCCGGTTTTCCTCAGTGGCTACTCAGGAGCAAAGGCCCTGAGCGCAGTTCTCACACAGTCTCTGAAGGCGCGTGTACATCGTCAGTGGTGGCGGAGTTCGGATTCGATGTCGAGGAGCGCCTGGTCGCGGCGGTCGCTCGATTCGTTCAGGTCGCGTTCGAGGCGCTGCAGGGCGACGCTGATGACGTCGCGATGGTGCAGCTTTGAGTTGAACGGGCCGCTCGTGAGCTGGAGCCAGAGGTCGTGGAGACGCTCCACGTCTTCGGGCCAGAGGCGCGGGGGGTGCGGGCCCAGATTGACGAAGTGCGAGGGGCGTCCGGGCGCGATCACTTCGAGCGAGAAGGGATGGCGCGGTTCGGGCAGACGCTCCCAGGCAAGGCCGATGCGCTGAGCCAGGTCGGCGGATTCCATACGCTTTGAAAGACCGGTGACGACGCGCGTGGCCTGGAGCTTCGCGGCGGTCTGGACAATGGCTTCGAAGGGATCGTTGCTCGGGACGACGAGAAGCTCGACGGTCTTGCCTTCCTTCTCGGCCATTTCGACTACTTTCGAGAAGAGCTCGCGTTCGTAGTCGGTGAAGAGCTGGTTCTCGGCGAGGTGGTATTCGCCGGCGCCGGTGGTGACCTGGCGGACGGTCATCACGACGATGTCGTGTCGGCGCAGATTGGTTTTGTGCAGGACGCTGTGCAGATGAGCGAGGTTGCCGGTGTCGCGGACGGCGACGAGGATGGCGCCGGGGCGGGCTTTGACGCAGTTTGCGCCCACTTCGCTCTGCATATCGAGATTGAATTCCTCGAGGCCCTGCCTGTGTTCGTGCCTCTTGCGGCGGTTGATGTGCTCGGAAACCGTGAAGACGATGAACAGAATGATGGTGAAGAGAACGCCATAGACGGTGGCGATCTTCTTCGAGAAGAGATTCGCCACCGCGACGCAGCCGAGGAAGACGGTGGTCGCGCCGAGGCCGATGGGGATTTCCACGCCGGCGATTTTGATGTTGCCGGGGAATTTGTATTCCTGATCGTGGCGATGGTAGCGGAGCACGAGCACGCCGAGCGCCTTGAGGAAGAAACTCCAGACCACGCCGAAGGCGTAGGCTTCGCCGAGCAGGTAAACATCGCCGCCGGAGAGCGCGATGGTGACGACCTGCAGGGCGCCGATCAGGTGGATGATGCGGAAAGTGGTGCCGTATTTGCGGTGCGGCTTGCGGAACCAGTCGACGAGAACGCCGTCTTCGGCCACGCGGTTCATGACGCCGTTGGCCCCGATGATCGAAGTATTCACCGCGCCCGAAAGGATCAGAACGCCGACGATGACGACGAAGACGTGGAAGCCGAGGCGCAGAATTTCCGGACCGGCAAGGTGCATCGCGAGACCGCCGAGAAGGTTATCGACGTACTTGCCGCGGATCGCATCCGGGATGATCATGGCGGCGAAGACGGTGATGAGGCCGGTCGAGACCGCCGCGTAGACGCAGACGATGTTGCCGGTGATCATCAGGTTCTTCAGCTTGGGATAGGCGATTTCGCGGTAGACCTGCGCGAGCGTTTCGAAGCCGCTCATCGAGAGCAACGAGTGACCTAGCGCGATGGTGACGGCGATCAGCGGGATCGACGGGAAGAGAGTGCCCTTGAACCAGCCGAGCGCGTCATCGGCGAAATGGAGATGGGCGGGGATGGGCGATGGCGGAATCTGGGCAGGGCCGCGCAGAAGCAGCGTGATGGGCGCCCAGACGAGGAAGATCACCACCATCACGGTGGTGATCTGCATGATGCGCAGCGCCTTGCCGCTCGATTCGTGCATGCCCTGGATGTTCAGCCACCAGAAATAGATCGTGACAAGAATGGCGAAGCCGGCGGAGAACCAGTTGGGCGAAACCTGATAGTGGCTGTGGGCGAGCCCCGAAACTTCGTTGACGAGTCCGGCAAGGTACTGGCCGGCGCTGACCACGCTGATGGGACCGGTGAGGATGTAGTCGAACAGGAGCGAGGAGACCGAGACGCGGGCGATGAAAGGGCCCATGGCGTCGCGCACGACGACATAAACGCCGCCGCGCACGAACATGGACGAGCTTTCGAGATAAACCGAGCGCACCGCGAAGCTGAAGAGCATGACGCCCAGCACGAACCACGCGGCGCTGGCTCCGACGGCATGTTCGGCGATGCCTCCGGCGTAAAAGGCCGAAGAAGCGAGATCACTGAGGACGATGGCGGCGGCGCGCCAGAAGGAGATGAACGCGAGAGCGACGGTGGTGGCGACGACGACCTTCGACGTCGCCGATCTCGGCGCTGCGTCCGGCGTCATAGTTCCGTCCCCCGGGGAAGCGGTGAGCGATCCAAAGAAGTCTCCTGACCTGCCCGAAACTGCCGGGCACCTTCAACTGGCCTGCGGGGTTAGCTGACGGGCTGGAGCTTGAAAGTACTCCGTCTCGGCTGAGACTTTGCCCCCAAACAAACCGGGTCCCCCGTTTCCTGCGCGAAGAGTCTCACGAAGAATTCGGCGTTCCTCAGATTAACATGGCAACTTGGGCAGCGAAAACAAGGCGGAGCGGCTGGCGCGGACCATTGTCGAGCGGCTGCGGGCGCGCGGCCATTCGGCGTTTCTGGTGGGAGGATGCGTACGGGATCTGCTGCTGGGACTCGAGGCAAAGGACTTCGACGTGGCCACTTCGGCGCGGCCCGATCAATTGCTCGAGATGTTTCCCGGGGCGGATCAGGTGGGGGCGCACTTCGGGGTGGTGCTGGTGCGCGAGAACGGGGCGCAGGTGGAAGTCGCCACGTACCGGCGGGATCTGGAATACCGGGACGGGCGACGGCCGGAGGGGGTCGTGTTCGAGACGGATCCGCGGGAGGATGTGGTGCGGCGCGATTTCACGGTGAACGCGCTGCTGATGGATCCGGTGACCGGCGAAGTCATTGATTACGTCGGCGGGCGGGCGGATCTTGAGGCAAAGATCATACGGGCGATCGGTGATCCGGAAGTGCGGTTCCGCGAGGATCATCTGCGGCTGCTGCGGGCCATCCGGTTCGCGGTGCGGCTGGGATTTGAAATCGAGCCGAAGACGTTCCGGGCTATGCGGGAACTGGCGCCGCTGATTGAGAGCGTGGCGGCGGAGCGGGTGCGCGATGAGCTGATCCGGATCCTGACGGAAGGCGGGGCGCGGCGCGGGCTGGAATTAATGGATGCGTGCGGGTTGCTCGGCGAGATTCTCCCGGAAGTGGCGGCGATGAAGGGCGTGGAGCAGCCGCCGGAGTTTCATCCGGAAGGCGATGTGTGGACGCACACGCTGATCATGATGGAGGGTTTGCGCGAGCCTTCGATCACGCTGGCGCTCGGTGTGCTGCTGCATGATGTGGGCAAACCCCCGACGTTCCGGGTTGCGGAACGGATTCGCTTCGACGGCCATGTGGAGAAGGGCGTCGAAATCACGCATGCGGCGCTCTCGCGGCTGAGGTTTCCGCATCAGGTGATTGAGAGCGTGGCGGCGCTGGTGGCGAATCACATGCGGTTCATGGACGTGCCGCGGATGCGCGAGAGCACGCTCAAGCGGTTCATGCGCATGCCGGGTTTCGAAGAGCACATGGCGCTGCACCGGCTCGATTGTCTGGCGAGCCATGGAGATCTGGAGAATTACGAGTTCGTGCGCCAGAAGCAGATGGAGACGCCGCCCGAGACGCTGAAGCCCAGGCCGCTGGTGACCGGGGACGATCTGATTGCGGCGGGGTACACGCCCGGACCGATGTTCCGCAAAGTGCTCGCCGAGATTGAGGATGCGCAGCTCGAGGGGCGGATTACGACGAAGGAAGAGGGGCTGGAGCTGGCGCGCAGGATGTACCTGCGACTTTAGTCGCGGCTTGGCGCCGGCAAATCAACAGCCGCGGCTGAAGCTGAAGCCGCGGGTCCATGTTCAGTCGCCGTTGGCGATGAGGTGAAGCTGCGGAAGGTCTTCAGCATCTTCCGCGGCCTCCACACCGCGAAGCTGACGCTCGATCACGCGCGTGCGGACGGCCGCGTCGTCGACGGTCTGGACGGCCTGATCGAGACGCTTGCGGATGGTTGCGAGCACCTGGGAATATTTGCCGAACTGCGTCTTCACGTCGCCCAGAAGCTTCCAGACTTCGCTCGAGCGCTGCTGGATGGTCAGGGTGCGGAAGCCCATCTGCAGGCTGTTCAGAAGCGCGGCAAACGTGGTGGGGCCGGAGAGAACCACGCGGTAGTCGCGCTGCAGCGTTTCGGCGAGGCCGGGACGGCGCAGAGCCTCGGCGTAAAGGCCTTCGGTGGCAAGAAAGAGGATGCCGAAATCCGTGGTGCGCGGCGGGGCGAGATATTTCGTGCTGAAGGTTCTGGCGCAGGCTTTGATGACGGTTTCGAGTTCGCGTGAAGCGGCGTCGACGGCTTCCATGTCACCGCGTTCAGCAGCGACGGCGAGACGCTGGTAAGTCTCCATCGGGAACTTGGCGTCGACCGGGAGCCAGACGGGTTCGTGGTCGCGCTGGCCTGGGAGCTTGATGGCGAATTCGACGCGCTCGGCGGTGCCGGTGGTCGAGACGTTGCGTTCGAACTGATCGGGCGAGAGCATCTGCGAGAGCAGGTTGCCGAGCTGCACTTCACCCCATGCGCCGCGCGTGGTGACGTTGGACAGAACGCGCTTGAGATCGCCGACGCCGGAAGCGAGATTCTGCATTTCGCCGAGGCCTTTGTGGACCTGTTCGAGGCGCTCGCTCACGATGCGGAAAGATTCGCCGAGACGCGACTCGAGCGTGGACTGGAGTTTTTCATCGACGGTCTGGCGCATCTGCTCGAGGCGGCGATCGACGAGGCCGCGCATGTTTTCGAGATGCTCGGAGACGGAGCCACGGAGGACTTCGGCGCGCTGATCGGTTTGCCCCGCGAAGCGCTGGATGCTGGCGTTCAGCTCGTCTCTCAGGGCGCGTGCCTCCTCGCTCTGGCGCTGCTGCAGGCGGGCGAGTTCATCGCGCAGGCGCGATTCAGAACCTTCGCCGGTGCGGATGCGCAGCAGCAGAATGACGTTCAGAACGACGAGGGACAACAGAAGGATGACGACGGCGGCAGAAAACATTTCTCACACTTCCTGTTTTCTTCAGGTGATTTGAGGATACACCGAATCCGGCGCCCGAATCCTGCGCCCGAATCCTGCGATGGATGCGTCGCATCTCATCGCCTGATGCCTACACCTTTTGAGAGTGCCGATTTGCTTCTGAAGTTGTACGGACTGCGCCGCGAGGAAACAATGCGCACGGCGCGGGATTTCATGTTCACGTTCGACCCGAAGTCGTTCGAGGATATTCAGGGGGTTCTGATGGGACCGCACAGCGGACATTTCCGGATGGTGCTCGGTTACTGGGATATGGCCGCGTCGTTTGTGACCAATGGTGCGATCGACGCGAAGATGTTCTACGATGCCAATGCCGAGTACATCAACGCGTTCGGCAAAGTGGAGCCGTTTCTCGATCCGCTGCGCAAGCTGCTGAACAATCCGGATTTCGCAAAGCATCTGGAGCAGGTGTGCAGGGAGGGTCCGGGCGGGCTCGAGCGCGTGGCGGCGACGCGGGAACGCATGCGGCAGATTCTGGCGGCGCGGGCGGCAATGGCTGCGCAGCAGAGTTAAGACTTTCTCAGCTTTTTATACAAAATCCCTTCCCTGACTGGCGCTTTTCGGTGTAATATCACCTGAACCCCGGGGCCTGCCGGTCCCGCGGGGAAGGAGAGATCATGAATCGCCACTTCTGGATCGCCGGCTCGGCGGTCTTTTGTCTTGCGCTCGCAAGCTCAGGCGTTCGCGGAGCGGGTACTAATGCTGCCGAGGAGGCGGCAATCCGAAAACTGATCACGTCAAGCGCCACGCCGCCGCGCCTAGCGGATCATATTTTCTGGAGCGGCGCCTACAGACGACCGACCGTCGGCAACGAGAAGGCGGAGCCCAGCGTGGGCCCGGGAAGCATCGAAAACCGTGTGCCGAGTTCCCAAAAGTCGACGACGCAGCCAATCCGCATCGTTGTGGCTGACAGCCGGGACCTTGCCTACGAGTACAGCAAAAGCACGCTCGAGTACGATCTCAAAGCGGGCGGGCATTTTAAGGCCGACACCGGTCTCCTTCGCGTGTGGCAGAAGCAGGATGGGACCTGGAAAGAAGCGGCCATCTTCGTGCGGCCTTACGATCGCGACTTCGCGCCGCCAAAGTAGGCTATTGTGGCGGCGTGGCGTAATAGCCGCGCCGCACCTGCACCTTCTGGTCCTTGTTCATGGTGTGCAGGTCGATCTTGCGGAAGGTGCCGTCTTTCTTTGAATTCGCAGGCGTGTAGCCGATCGCGT
>DASPQQ010000280.1:0-4834 GCA_035624885.1 Bryobacteraceae bacterium
GTAAACGCTCACCATCAGGTCGGCCAGGGCTGGCAGATCGAGATTCACGGGATCGGTGATCATCAGTCCGCCGGGCGGGATGGTAAAGGAGCCTTTGCCATTGACCGTGAGAGCACGGTCGGACGCGGGAACGATGGACGATTCATTGGCGCGCAGAGCGGCGTGCGCATCGCCGATGGTGAGCGCGGCCGTCACGCAGGTATTGGCGAATTCGAGGCGCAGACGATTGCCGGGGATGGTCGTGTGCAGGATCATCCGCAGCGTCTGGTTGCTGAAGCCCGAAGGCGACGGGCTGCCGGCGATGGGACGCGGCGGCTGCTGCGCCGCCGTCCACGTTTCGACCCAGTGCGTGGTCTGCGCAAAACCGCTGGAGCAAAAAGCGAACAACGCAATCCAGCCGGCGGCGCGCATCGCGGTCTACCTCCCGGCCATCGCCGGCGCGCCCGCCGGAACCGGTTCGTGCGTGGGCGTCTTCACTGTTGCGAGCAGAGCCAGCCCCGCCAGTGCAAGGGCCGCCGCGCCGAAAAACGCGTACTCATAACTGCCTGTTGCCTGGAATACGCGGGAACCGAGCTGCGGCCCGGTCACGCCCGCGAAACCCCACGCGAGCATCAGCGCGCCGTAATTCGTGGCCAGGTATCTTGTTCCCCAGAAGTCGCCCGAAAGCGCCGGGTACACCGCGAGCTGCGTGCCGTAGCAGTAGTACACGAAGAAAAGGAACACGTAAAATGCCGCGATCTCATGCTGGAGAACGTACAGTGATGGCGTGGCGATCGCGGACGTCACGAGAATCGCCGCCACCGTGCGCACCCGCCCGAAATGGTCCGACATCCAGCCCGAGAGGAACCGCCCCGAGGCGCTGCCTGCCGCCCCCACGGTTATGGCGAATGCTGCCGCGCGCGCGTCGAGGCCCGCCAGCCGCCCGAACGGCACGAGCTGGCTGATCACCATCGAACCCGCCGTCGTGCCCATCATGTACGCCAGCCACAGCACATAGAAAGCCGGCTGCCGCAGGACTGTCGACGTCGTAAGATCGGGCGCGAGAACGACCGGTTTCCCCTTCTTCGCCGCATGGCCCGCGGGTCCGCGATAACCCACCGGCGGCTCCTTCATCATGAACGCGCCCACCATGGTGGAGACAAAGAAGATGCCCGCCAGCAGGCGAAAGCAGAATCGCCAGCCCGAATGTTCGACGACCGCGCCCGCCAGGGGGCCGAAAATGCCCGAACCCGCGGCGAAGAGTCCGACCGCGAGGCCATTCACCAGGCCGCGGTGATTCGGATACCACCTCGAGCCGACAGTCAGCGGCGTCAGATATCCGAAGCCGCAGCCGATTCCAACCATTAACCCCCAGGTGAGGTACAGCATGCCGAGCGATTCGGTGAAACTGGCGAGGAACAGCCCTCCGCTGAAAATCAGCCCTCCAATGAGCGCCACGGCACGCGGGCCGATCCGGTTCTGCAACACGCCGGCGACGATGAACATCACCGACAGCATCACCATGTCGATGGTGGGGACGAGCGAAGTCTGGGTGCGCGTCCAGTGGAACTCCTTCTCCAGCGCGGGAACGAAGACGCTCCACGTGTAATAGCTGCCGAAAGCAATGTTCAGCAGCCCTCCGCCGACCAGCGCAGGCCAGCCCTTGTGGTTGTTATCGTTTGCCATGTACTGAGTGACAGAGTATCAGAAGTGACATCTCTGTAACGGTCCGGATGACGGCCGGGTGTTGACGGCCGGGTGTTTGTCTCCGGCCAGCCGCTGTAATAAGATCGTCAGCTGTAAAGGAGCCGGAACATGCCGGAAGATCCCATAAAATCTGACATTTCCCGACGTGTGTTTCTGGAGGGCGCGGGTGTCGCTCTGGTGGCCGTCTCGGCCCTCGAAGCGGCGGAGACCGGCGATGCGAAACTCAACATCGCCGCCGACCCGGGGGTTCCCCGAACCACCATCCAGACCACGATTAACGGCACGAGGCAGACCATCGAGGTGGAAGACCGCTGGACGCTGGCCGAAATGCTGCGCGATCACCTCGGCCTGACCGGCACCAAGATCGGCTGCGATCGGGGCGAGTGCGGCGCCTGCACGGTGCTGATGGACGGGAAACCGGTCTACTCCTGCAGCAACCTCGCCGTCTGGGCCGATGGCCATTCGATCGAAACCGTCGAGGGCCTCATGAAAGGCGACAAGCTCGATCCGCTGCAGCAGTCCTTCATGGATCATGACGCGCCGCAGTGCGGTTTCTGCACCAGCGGCCAGTTGATGAGCGCGAAGGCCCTTCTGAACTCGAATCCGCACCCGACGGCGGACGAAGTCAAGGCCGCCATGACCGGCAATATCTGCCGCTGCTCGAATTACAACCGGTATGTCGAAGCCGTTCTGGCTGTCGCGGGAGGCAATCGTGGCTGATCCCATTTCCACTCTCAACACCGTCGGCCACGCGACCACGCGCATCGACGCCTATGACCGCGTCACCGGCAAGGCGCATTACACGAACGACGTGAAGCTGCCGGGCATGCTCTTTGCAAAGGTCCTGCGCAGCCCGCACGCGCACGCCAATATCCGCGGCATCGATGTTTCGAAAGCCGTCGCGATGCCGGGCGTGAAGGCGGTGCTGACGCATGAGAACTGCAAGGTCGTCTGGGGCGCAGGCTCGATCGCCGGCGGCATCCAGTACAACGACGAAATGAAGAAGATCACGAAGCAGCGCCGCTATGCGTTCAACAATCCGGTGCGCTTCGCCGGCGAGCCTGTCGCAGCGGTCGCCGCGGTCAACCGGCACGTTGCCGAAGAAGCGCTGCTCGCGATCAAGGTCGATTACGAAGTTTTGCCTTTCGTGCTGGATCAGGAAGAAGCCCTGAAGCCTGAGGCTCCGAAGATCTGGCCGGAAGGCAATCTGGCGCTGAGCAACCGCAACGAAGCAGTGCCCATGAGCCAGAAGCGCGGCAATGTGGAGGCCGGCTTCAGCAAGTCGGCGCACGTCTTCGAGGCCCATTATTCAACCGCTTACGTTCACAACGCCCAGATGGAGCCGCGCAGCGCCGTGGCGCACTGGGAAGGCGACAAGCTCACGGTTTACACGCCCACCGGCGGCATCGCCAACTGCAGGAACGACATGGCGCGCGATCTCGGCATCCCCATCGAGAATGTTCGCGTGGTCTGCCAGTACATGGGCGGCAACTTCGGCAACAAGAATCAGAATCAGGATGCCGATCTGATCGCCGCCATGCTGGCGAAGCAGACTGGCGCGCCGGTGAAACTCGAGCTTTCGCGCCGGGACGATTTCATCGGCATGCACGGCCGCTGGCCCACCTCGCAGTATTTCAAGGTTGGCGTGAGCGCCGAAGGCGAACTGCAGGCCATCCAGGTTCGCGGCTACAGCAGCATGGGGCCCTATCGCAAGAATTCGGGTGCGCTGGCGGGAATCGAAACATACAAGTGCGCCAACATCGAGCAGGTTGTCTATCCCGTCTACACCAACCGCGCCGTCTCCGGCAACTTCCGCGGACCCGAATTCCCGCAGGGCTACTTCGGCGCGCAGTGCATGATGGACGAGGTCGCGGTTCAGCTCAAGATGGACCCGGTCGAATTCGTCCTGAAGAACATGACGCGCAAGGCGAATGACGTCAACGAGTATTCGAATTACACACTCGACGAGTGCATTCGCCGCGGCGCGGAGTTATTCGACTGGAAGAATCGCCACAAGGCGGTGCCCGGCTCCGATCCCGGCCCAATCAAGCGCGGCGCCGGCATGTCGTTCATGGCCTTCCGTTCCGGCCTCGGCAAGAGCGACGCAATTCTCCGCGTCGATTCAAAAGGCCAGTACAGTTGCCATGTCGGCGTGACGGACGTGGGCGCGGGCGCGAAGACCACCATGGGCATGATCGCGGCCGAAGCCCTCGGCGTGCCGCTTTCGCAGGTCACTGTCTTCTGGGGCGATACCTCGAACTGCCCCTATTCCGTCGGCGAATCGGGCAGCCGCACCACGATCATGACCGGCGGCGCCGTCATCGAAGCCGCGCGCGATCTGAAGAAGCAGATCGCCGAAAAGGGACTTCCCAAAGACGGCGAATTCCACATGGTGCACGCGAGCCCCAGCCCGCGCATGCCGGAAGGCAAGCAGCGCGCGGCCTTTGCGGCGCAGTTCTGCGAAGTGGAAGTCAATGTCGAAACGGGCCATATCAAGGTGACGAAGTTCGTCGCGGTGCACGATTGCGGACGCATCATGAATCCGCTGACCGCGATCGGCCAGATCAAGGGCGCGGTCCAGATGGGCATCGGGATGGCGCTGCATGAAGACCTGCTTTACGACAAGCGTTCCGGCGCCGCGCTGACGGGCGGTTATTACTATGACCGCGTTTCGACGCATCGCGACGCGGTCGACGTGGAAGTCGTATTCATCGAGACCGACGACGGCTTCGGCCCTTACGGCGCGAAGAGCATCGGCGAATCGGGCAAGGTGCCGGCGGTCGCCGCGGTGGGCAATGCCATCGCCAACGCCCTCGGCAGGCGATTGAGGGATCTTCCCATAACCCGCGACAAAGTCCTGGAGGTGCGGGCATGAAGACGTTCAGCAATGCAAACGCTCGCGATCTGAAGCAGGCCGTTTCGCTCGCCGGACAGGCGCGCAGGGACGGAAAGACAGTCGCGTTCGCCGGCGGCGGCAGCGACCTGCTTGGACTCGTCAAAGAACGCATCATCGCACCCGACGTGATCGTGCATCTGCGCGGCGTCAAGGGACTGGACCGGATCGAAGCCAACGGCAAAGGCCTCACCATGGGCGGTCAGGTGACGCTCGACGCCATCAGTCACCATCCGGTGATCCGCAGCCAGTACA
>DASPQQ010000281.1:0-6611 GCA_035624885.1 Bryobacteraceae bacterium
CCTCCGCCGAAAAGCGACGACAGGAAAGACGACAGGACGGCGGGCGCGGTGCGGAACTCGTTTCAATCGCCGGCGCCGCGCGGCACGATTTTTCTGGTGGACGCGAAGTCGCGGCAGGTGGTGTGGTCCGATCACGAGAAGCCCGTGGAGCCGACGGACCGCGAGCTCAGTCGTGAAGCGGCGCGGATTGTGAAGAAGCTCGGGCCGCAGCCGGCAAAATAGCGCGGCGTTTCCCGGCGAGAATCTCGCGGTATTTTTCGGCAAGGCGCGCGGTGATCACGCGCGCATCCCAGTTCGCTTCCACTTCGGCGCGGGCGCGCGCGGCCATTTGTGCGGCGCGCTCGGCATCGAGCAGGAGTTCGACGGCTTTCGCGGCGAACGTTCCGGCGTCATCGGCGAGAGCGCAGAATTCGCCATCCGTGCGCGCGAGGCCCTCGGCGCCGAGGCGCGTCGAGACGACCGGTATCCCGCTCGAGAACGCTTCGAGCAGTTTCACGCGCACGCCGGAACCGGAGCGGATGGGGCAGACGAACAGGGCGCAGGCGGAGAACAGCGGCTCGACGTCGTCGACGAAGCCGAGAAGATCGACGGCGTTGGCGGGGTCGGCGAAGGAATGCCGGTGCGGCGGTTCGGCGCCGGCCACGAGAATGCGCGCCTCCGGCACTTTCGCGACAATCAGCGGCAGTACTTCTCTGGCGAACCATTCGAGTGCGACCTTGTTGGGCGTGTGGCGGAAGCTGCCGAGAAAGAGCATGGTGTACGGCTGGCGCGGACCGCCGGGATACGGGTAAAGCGAAGTGTCGATGCCCGCGCGCAGGCCGGCATCGATGCGTGGCGCGAGGCGCGGCAGAAAGCTCAGCAGGTACTGGCGGTTTTCTTCGGTGCAGACCTGGATTTCGTCGCAGACCGGGAGCCGGCTGAGTTCGAAGCGAATGGAGCTCAGATATTCGAAACGGGCTCTGGCGCGATCGAACGAACCATGGATGAAGGGGATGGCGCTTGCGACGGACTGGAAGTAAACGTCGTGCTCGAAGACGGCGCAGGCGATGTTGCGGAACCGGCGCGCGTACTGGGCGAGCGGCGTGTATTCGAGCTGGATGACATCGATGCGGTGCAGCAGCGTCTGGCGCTGGATGAGCCATTCGATTTCGGGCTTCCGGAATTCGCGCACGGCGTTGGGCAGCGTGGAGCCGAGATGGGGCGTGCGGTCGGCGGTGCGCACGAGAAGTTCGACGGACTGGCACCACTGCCGCAGTTCTTCATTGGCGGAGCGTTCTTCGGGCCAGTCGAGCATCACGATGGCGTGGACATCCGCGCTGCGCGAGAGTTCGCGGATGGTGTTGAACATGAACAATCCGCCGCCGTGCGTGGGCGGGCAGATGGGATAAGGCGAGACGAAGAGAACGCGCGGACGCGCGGGCCGGGTTTCGAAGGAGCTGAAACGGTCGTGGAAGTACGCGGGCCGGGGACGGCGGAAGGCTTCGGCGTCATCGATGGCTGCGAGCGAACGGGCGCGCCAGCGCGAGGCCAGCGCGCCCGGCAACTGACGGAAGGCGCGCGCAACGCCGCGTGCGCCGGTGCGGCCGGGAGCGGGATCGGAACAGGCATCGACGATGGCGCTCAGCGTGGAAAAGAAAAAATGACTGGTGAGGCGGGACCACGAGTGAATGTTTTTCCACGTGAAGAGCAGAAAATTCTTCTGCAGCACTGACTGGATGTATTCCGGGGTGAAGCGCCTGCCGATGGTGCCGCGGTGTTCGTGCCAGACCACGCTCGCCGGCTGATAGAGCACCTTCCAGCCGCGCTTCCACGCGAGATAGCCGAGGTCGGTGTCTTCGAGATAAAAGGGCGCGAGGAGTTGGTCGAATCCGCCCAGTTCGAAGAATTTGCGGCGGTCGAAGGCGCAGGATCCGCCGCCGCCGTAGAAACACGGGAACAGGCAATTGACGGCCGGATCTTCGCGATGGCCGACGCGCAGCGAGCCATCCTGCCACCAGCCATGGGTGAGGCCGGTTTCTTCGCGGCGTTTCGAGGGATCGGACAGGAAGATCTGGCAGGAGACGGCGAAGATGGTTTCGTCGGTGAAGCCGTCGAGGAGCGGCGCGAGGAAATCGGGCGCGACGCGCATGTCGCTGTTGAGCAGCACGACGATGTCGTTCTTCGCCGCGCGGAATCCCGCGTTCGAGCCGCCGCCGAAGCCGAGATTCTTCGGCAGGGCGACGAGCTTCACTTCCGGATAGTTCGCCGCAACCCATTCGGCGCTGCCGTCGGTGGAACCATTGTCGACGATCACGATTTCGCTGCCAGGATGGCTGGCAATGGCCGCGACCCAGGAGGGCAGGAAGCGCTCGAGCAGGTCCTTGCCATTCCAGTTGGGAATGACGAGCGAAGCGGCGGCACGCGAGGGCATGCAGTCGCGCGGCTTCGCGCGCTTGCCCGCGAGGAGCCAGAGGAGATCGGTGAGCGCGAGTGAAAGCGCGCCGGCGGCGAGCAGAAAAGGGGCTGCCACGAGCCAGGGCAGGGCGCGGAGGAAGCGCGCCACGGAAGGCTTCATGTCCGGTTATGGCTCCGCAGAAGACCGAGCCAGCGGCCGAGCCGGAGCCAGCGCGTCCCTTCAAGAGCTGCCCGCTGCGCTTCGAGCGCATCGATCACCTGGTGCGCGCGCCGCGCTTCTTCGGCTTTGCCTTCACCCCATGCGCGACTGTCCTCGAAGTCCTGCCGCGTCTTCGTCAGCTCGGCGGCGCGGCGCTCGATTTCGGCGTTGCCGTCCGCGATCTGCCCCTCCAGATCGCGAATCCAGTTCAGGCGCACAGCGGCTTCCTGCTGGAGGTCGGCGATGACCTTGCGGGCGTGGGAGATGTCCGCGTCGAGTTTCGCGGCCCACTGGTTGCGCTCGTCGAGTTCGGCGAGCAGCGTGGTATGTTCCCGCTGCAGTTCGGCGTGCTTCTGTGTCTGCTCTTCCAGCCACGCGGTTTTCTGCCGGACTTCGCTTTCGAGCAGCGCGATATGCCGTTCGCGTTCGCGCAGAACGTTGCCGCCGGCGGGAAGCCAGGCGAAGGCTTCGGTGTGCGTGATCGGACGGTGGCTGCAGGCCGCGAAATAGAAGTGCGCGGATTCGGGAGCCTGGTCGCGCGCGGTATCGAGGTATCCGGCTTCGGCGCCGGGCGAGGCAAACGCGATGGCCTCGGCGTGGTTCTGGTTCCAGAGATGAACGTGGGGAAATACCCTGGCGAGCGCGAGCGCGAATTCCTCGTATTCGAATTCGTGCACGTGATACGGATTCGGTCCGGCGGCGGCGCGCGATTCGGCGTAATACCTCTTGTTCGGCGTGGAGACGAGAAAGACGCCCGAGGGCTTGAGGACGCGCGCGGCTTCAGCGAGCAGGTCCGGCCAGCGCTCGAGGTGTTCGATCACCTCGAAAGCGGTGACGAGATCGAAGGAGGCATCGGCGAAGGGAATCGCGGTGCAGCTTGCCTGGGCGAAGGAGACACCGTCCCTTGCGTAACGCTCGCGGGCGTGACGGACGGCCTCGTGCGCAATGTCGATGCCGATGACCGAGGCCCGCGGTCCGAAGTGTGCGGTTCCATAACCCGAGCCGCAGCCGGCATCGAGCACGCGCGCGGCGCGGGGAGGGAGAAAACGCGCGGCGAAATGGTAGCGCGCGACGTGTTCGTTGAAAAGATTCTCGTCGACGAGCCCGGGGATGACGCGCTCTCCGCTGAATTCAAGCAACGGTGGGTTCTCCCTCCTGGACTCTGGCGGCAGGGTCGAGTTCGATGCGGCAGGGCACCTGCACGTAGCCGTACACAGGGCCTCCGCCTTTGGCCATCTGGACGGTGACGGCGTTATCGATCCAGTCGCAGACGGCGCCGTTCTCCGTGATCCAGGGCGAAAAGGAAAATGCGCCGGGATAGAACTCGGGAAGCTCGACGAGAAAGTCGACGGTGCGCAACTCGCCCGCGGCGAGCGCGGGAATCGCGGAGCTGGCTTCGGCGAAATCGAAGCCGAGGTGATTGCGCAGAATGAATCCGGCGATGGGACGCGCGACCGCGGGTTCGGCATGAATCGTCAGGCGCACCAGCAGGCGGCTTTCGGGAAGCATCAGGTGTATGGGCTCGGCGTATTCGTTGAGGATGGCGATGCCTTGGATGCGCGCGCGGCCATCGCCATGGCGATGATCGATGTTGGGGATTGTATTGACGGGTTCGACGGCCTTCGCTTCGGGAATGAGATTTCTTTCCGCGGACGACTTGCCTTTGTTCGACATGGCCGCGAGATAGCGGGTCAGCACCGGTTCGGCGTCGCCCAGTTCGACCATGCGGCCATGTTCGAGCCAGAGCACGCGGTCGCCGATGGCGAGAATGTCGGCCGGGGAGTGGGAGACGAAAACGATGGTGAGGCCACGCGCGCGCATTTCATGCACCTTGCGCATGCATTTGTGGCGGAAGTAAGTGTCGCCGACGGCGAGGTCTTCGTCGACCAGGAGGATTTCGGGATCGACGTGAACCGCGACGGCGAAGGCGAGCCGGACCACCATGCCGCTCGAATAAGTCTTCACCGGCTGGCGGATGAAATCGCCGATCTCGGCGAACTCTTCGATGTCGCGCCAGCGCTGGTCGATCTCGCGTTTCGAGAGTCCCATGAGCGCGCCGTTGAGATAAACATTCTCGCGGCCGGAGAATTCGGGATTGAATCCGGCGCCGAGTTCGAGCAGAGCGGACACGCAGCCATTCACCTGCACGCGGCCGGCCGTGGGCTGGCTGATGCCGGCGATGAGCTGCAGCGCGGTGCTTTTGCCGGAACCGTTTTCACCGACGACGCAGAAGACCTCGCCGCGGCGGATGGAGAAAGTCAGATCGCGCAGGGCAAGGAAATCGCGGTGAAAGGCACGGCGGCCGAAGGTGGCCAGTTCGCGGAGACGGTCGCCGGGGGCTTCGTAGATGGAATAACTCTTCGAGACGTTCTCGAACTCGACTGCATTCACGAAGTTAACAGTTTAACGCCCGCTGCAGACTCCCCCGGCGCGCCGATTTGAGCTCGAGACGGCGCTGGCGGGCGAGGAGAGCTTCGGAATCCTCTTCCTCGCGCGCGGCAAGAACGCATTCGAGCGCCATGGCGAAGTTCTTTTCGCGGTGCTCGTAGTGCTTGGCCAGCTCCTCATAAGCGCGCACGCGCCAGGCATTGCGGGAGAGCGTGAGATCGGTGAAGGTGGCGACGGCGGCGTGCTCCTGGCCCAGTTTCTTTTCAAGCACGCCGGCTTCGAAGAGCGCGCGGAAGAGGTGCTCATCGGGCAGGCCGAGACCGATGGCGCGGCGCGTCATGCGCAGGGCTTCTTCAATGCGGCCCGAGACCTGCAGCCAGCGCGCGAGACCGAGCAGATCGGAGCCGTGGCGCGCGCGCACGTTTTCGGGATCGCGGAAGGCTTCGGGCACGATGCCGGTGAGGCAGGCGAGCGACACGATATCGAGAACGTTGTGGTGGAAAACCGGCAGCAGGCGATGGGCGCGGCGCGTGCGCAGGTATTCGAAATAGCAGTAGGGGATCAGTTCGCCCGCGATATCCTCGCCGCGGTCGAAGCCGAGGATCTGCGCTTCGAGATTCGTGAGCCGGCAGTTTTCAAGACGCAGGCGGAAGAGCCGCCGCGCGCCGAAGAGCAGATCGAGATGTTCGAGCTTTGAAAAGGGATGCCGCGCGCGCGACATCGTATAGCGCGTTTCGAGTAAAGGCTGATCGTAGCTTTTGCCGTTGTAAGTGACGATGACCTGGAAACGCGCGAGATACGCCGAGAGCGCATGCAGTTGCGAAGCTTCCTCGTTGTAATCGCGCATGAAGAACTGGCGGACGCGGAAACCTTCCGGATGGATGCTGCCCACGCCGATCAGGAACGCATACGTGCCGGACCCTCCGGCGAGACCCGTGGTTTCGGTATCGAGAAAGGCGATGTTTTCGGGCGCCGCTTGCGGGATCAGGCCTTCGGAGAGCGAATCGAGCAGATCGTGCGGCCAGTCCTTGAGGTCTGAGATCTCGTAACTGCCGTGGCGCTGGTGGCGCTCGTAGAGTTTCTCCATTTCGAAGTGGCGGCCGCGAGGGGTTTCGACCACTTCGCCCGAAACCAGATCTTCCACGAAGCTCGCCGGTTTCGGCGCCGCGTAGCGGCGATCGGTCTCTTCGATGGTGCGGGCGACCGTCTGGCGCAGGTGAGCGAGCTGTTCTTTTATGTCCAAAGTGTTATTCGCCTGATGTTCGCCTGCCGCTTTGTCCAATATACTAGGAACTCTGCGCCGATTCAGCCTGTTCTTCCTCTGCTTCTGGGCCTCTCTCGCCGCGCTGCTAATCGCGGCGCATCTCGCGCATTCCGGATACCTTTGGGAGGGTGACGTGCTGCCCGCCGCGGCTGCGCTCGAGATGAAGCGCGGCAGCCTGCTCTACCGCGACGTGTGGTACGACAAGCCTCCGCTGGTGCCGGCGATCTGCCTGCTCTGGGGCGCGAGGATCGGTGCCGCGCTGCGGCTTGGAGGCGCGGTGTACGGCTTCGCAGCCTGTGTTCTCGCGTATGCGTTCGCCGCGAGGGCGTGGACGCGCCGCGAAGGCTATTGGGCGGCGGCGCTCAT